>WVZO01000393.1 GCA_011772425.1 Candidatus Aminicenantota bacterium | reverse complement strand
TGGTGTGTTTGTGGTTGAATTCCTGTCCGTTTTTGTCCAGGACTATATAGGTATTAAGTTACTCAAACGGCGTGTCCTTTACCGTGCGCCTGTTCATCATACCTACCAGTTCATGGGAATTGCCGAGCCCAAAATCGTGGTACGATTCTGGATCATCGCGGCGCTGTTTACCCTGATTAGTTTAATTAGTATAAAGCTGAGGTAAATGGGCGATTTAAATAGGATACTGGTTTTTATCAGTTATGCGCTGCGGCCGTTTTTCGTCAATTTTCTATCCAACCTGGTCTATTTTTTCCTGGTCACTGCCATCACCATTGCGGCCTTTTTTTTGTTCTTCCACACATTGAGAAAACCCATTTTCTTCTGGCTGTACCTGGTGGTGCTGATAGTGGTCAATTATAAGAGCAGGAACCTTTTATTTTTCAAACAGCAGTTGCGAATGAATGTCATGTTTCTTTATTTTTTGGATATGGATGTGGGAATGGATGCCGGAATGGATTTTCTCCGTGTAAAATTGCCGGGAGCGGGAGACCTTGCCGATATCGTCAAAAAAGCAAAGGGTGAACTTAAGAAAGCGGGTGTTAAGGTAATTTTAAACAAGTTATTATTGGCAGTGAGCGGGGTACGATTAAAGAATGAAAAAGGAAGTGTCAGCCGGGAAATAGATGTGAATGTGCGGTTGTCTTTCATTTACAAATATGTACTTTTGCAGTTTTTCGTATTTTTCATTTTGATGATTCCTTTTGGGGCTATCTCTTTTTTCTTTACTATGGGGATGGGGGTAACGGTAGCGGGTCCGGTGAAATATCTTATTTACTTGTTGGGATTTTTCTTTGTTTATTTTTTAAATGCAATCATCGTGGAGCCGATTGTTTGTTTGCTGGTTCAGAGAAAGGTGTACAAAGGTGGCCTGCGGCCAAGATTTTGACGCCTTCGGCGATATTTGAGCCACGAAGACATTTACAATGCGGTAATAAGCACAAAGGAACACGAAGCCTCTTTAATGAAAAGCTTTTGCGGGGGTCCAGCCCCTCGGCGAGGGGAGCCGCAGAAGGTCCTTCGGACCATCTCGAAGGCTTCCTTATCAGAGCCAACCAGGTAACCACTTCTGAAATTGACGTGAATTGAAAAGAGGGATGTTGTTTCAAACGTTTGGGGAAGCCTTCAACTTATTTTTTATATTAAAAGCTTTTGCGGGGGGTCCNNTGCGGGGGGTCCAGGGGGGCAGTTTTCTCGAAAAGCGCCCCCCTGGCCGTCGGAGACAAAAAAAGTTCTGATAGAGTTTTATAGGAGCTCAGGATGGATGGTAATTGATCGCTTACCCTAATTGGGAAAGCAGCTTTTCATTGGACAATCCTTTTTCCTCCCAAATTTTATCAGCTTCTTTTATTGCTCTTTGAGCGAAATAATTGGCTAAAATCCTTTTTATTTCCACCAGGTCCTTTTGATCCAGGTTAGTAGAATACAATTTAAGAAGTTCCAATTGTAAATTGGATAAAGGCTGAGCATTCATATTTGGACCTCCTTTTTATAAAGTTTCAAGAATAATTTACCAAAAATGAAAGAAGAAAACAAGTTGAAAAATAAAACGATAAGGAAAAAAGAAAGAAAAAAGAGGTAAAAGGAAAGAGGAGAGGCACGGTCAACCGGGAAGAGGTGGGTCTTTTGTTTTTGGGTTTTTGGAAGGTTTTTGGGGACAGGCAACGTCAAATCCATTTACAATGCGGTAAAAAGTACAAAGAGTCACGAAGGGAAACAGTTGGAAGTTAGCAATAGCAATAGTTTTCAAGCATTTTTTACCATGTGGCACAAGAGTTCTGCCACGTGGCACAAACGTTGTGCTAGCTCCCACAGGTGTTGAGGCAATTGTCTCAAAGGTTAAGGCATTTGTCCAGGCAGTTTGGACAAATGTCCCAGGAGCTGGTGCAATTCCCCCAGTAGCTGTTGTTTCTTCCCTTCCTCGCTTCAGCGCTTCTTCTCTTCTGAAATTAACCTTGCCCGAAGGGCGCCTTATTGTTTGTAATTTAGGATTTGGTGCTTGGAATTTCCCCCTAAACCTGCCTGTGAACAACACGACGTGAGCGAACCCCTAATACATATACGAATAGACACGAATGTTGGCTTCCACGCAAAAGTCGATAATTTCCTGGTACCGACTTTCTAATTTCGTGTCCTTTATACTGCCATCCAGGTTGGCCCGGTTCAAACTGATCACCACTCCCTCCTCATCATCATCCTCTACCTTTGTCAAGTTCTTTATTTCTGTTTTGATGGCCTGGATTTCTTCGTCTTTAACATTTCCTTCCAGGGTGATTAATACTAGTTCACCAATTTTTTCTATCAGATACATTTTCTAAATCCCATCGTTTTAGTGTGAATATTTTTCCCGGATTGCCTTAATAATATCATAGATTTCCATGAAGGTATCTACCAGCTCCGGGTCAAAGTGTTTATGTTTTTCAGCACTAATAAAATCAATGACTTTTTCTTCCGGCCAGGGGTTTTTATAGGAGCGGTTGGACATGAGTGCATCATATACATCTGCCAGGGCCACGATTCGTGCCGGCAGGGGTATCTCGTGTCCTTTTTTGCCCGGGCCAATGGAGATGGTGTCGTTGTATATATCGCGGATATAACCAGGGTATCCAGTTCCGTTCCATTTTTCATGATGATTCAGTGCAATTTCAGCGGCCATATCGTCCCAGTCGGAATCACTTTCTTTGAAAAGCCTGGCGCCGTATACGGTGTGGAATTTCATTATCTCTCGTTCTTTATTACTTAACCGGGATTTTTTCTTTAAGATGGCATCACTAATAGCCACTTTGCCCACATCATGAAGCATTGCTGAAATTCGTAATATGTCTTTTACTTTTTTGATTTCCGAGCTCTGGACCCTGTTCCTGGCGGCCCAGCGCTGATAAATCTCAATGCAAATGGCTCCCACCCGGTTGACATGAGGACCGGTTTCCTCCGGGTCTCTCATTTCTGCGATCTTTATCATGCGTAATATAATCTCCCGTGTCATCTGAGCCCGCTCAATAGCAGACGCCGCTTGATTGGCAAACAGGGCCACTAAATGCTTATCATATTGCGAAAAGGGTAATACCCGCCCCCTTTCATCTTTTGCATTAATGATTTGCATCACACCGATAAGTTTCTCCCGGGTGGTCATCAGGGGAACGGTTAATATAGACTGGGTATGATATGAAGAGGATTCATCAAATGAACGGTTAAAGGTATAGGGCACATTCCTTCCCAGTTGATATACATCGTCAATCATCACGTCTGTTTTGTTCAATGCAGCATAACCGGCAATGGATTCATTGTTAATGGGTATTTCCTGTTTTTTATAGATATGTTTATTACTGCTGCTGTCCTTTTTCATCAGGGTATCGTTCTGCACATATTCAAAGGATAGTTTTTCTCCTTTTTTCAGGTAGATGGAACCGGCATCGGCATTTGTGATGGTGCGTGCTTCATACAGAACGTGGTCCAATAGTGAATCTACATCCTTAATGTGGCTGAGATTCTCATTCGCCTTCAATATGTCAATAATTTTGTCTTTATTTAGCTGGTAACTCATTTGTTTACCGTCCATCGACAATGAATATAGTAAAATATAATATATAGAAATAAATGTCAAGTGAAATCACAAAGATATTTACTCTGAGCGCAGTTGTTTAATAATTTTTGTTGTGGATTTGACCTTGTCACCCCCGACAATGGCAATTTTGCCGCCGTATGATTTAACGGTTTCTCTCTCAGGAACCGTGTCTATCCTGTAATCGGAACCTTTGCAATAAACATCCGGTTTTAATGTCAACAGGACATGATCAACGGTGCCTTCATTAAACAGTGTTACATAGTCTACGCATTCAAAGGCTGCCAGTAGTCTCACTCTTGACGTTTGGTCAAGAATGGCCCGGGATTTTCCTTTTAATTTTTTGAGGGATTGGTGGGAATTTAACGCCACCACCAGGATATCGGCTGTTTGTTTGGCTCCTTTCAAGTAGCGAATATGACCGATATGAATCAAATCAAACCTCCCATTGGCCAGGGCAATGGTTTTTTGTTGGTTTCTTTCTTTTTCCAGCACTGTTTTTAGCCGGTCAAGGGTATAGAATTTACCTACGCTCATTCTACGTTTGTTTCAAGACTGCGCTTGACACAAGAGCCACCTGCGATGGAACACTTAATATGTAAAGCATGTTGCCATTTACCGCACTGTAAGTGCCTAATTAAATTCGAGGGTAAAATAGGCTGGTGGGCTTTCCTGGCCGTCAGCATCTACGGCCGTTGCCGCATAGGTAACTTCCTGTTCTTTTTCAGCTTTTCGGTGCAGGTAGGAGAAGGTAGACGAGTTCACCTGTGTCAGGAGATTGAGCTGTTCACCTTGAACCAGGTAAATATTGTAAAGGGTGATGGTTCTATTCTCATTATAAGGATTACTTTCCCAGGTTATTTCGTTGATATATTCGGTCATCAAAAGGGATTGGTTGATTTTCTGTTGTGCGGACAGATTTATTGGCGGTGCCACGATTAAAAGAGTTGTGAGGGCATCTCCGATATTGATCCTGGCTTTTGGTATTCTTCCTTCGCACCTGGAACTGGTAATCATGTTCCCGGTATCCTGCATTAACGTTAATATTTCATCGACAGTCATATTGGGGTCAAATTGTTTCATGATGGCCCATGCTCCTGCCACATGAGGTGCTGCCATGGAGGTGCCGGTACGGTTACCGTAATCGAGGTTAGAACGTCCTCCTGCTGAATTGATTCTTACGCCCGGTGCCATCAAATCCACCATCAGGTCGTGCCAGTTGCCGTTTTGATATTCATTATCGGATTTATCCACGGCGTTTATGCCCAGGGCAGTGGATACGCAAGCAGGGGAGGTTACCCCGTCACAATTGGCTTCATTACCGGCGGAAACAGTGGTGGCAATCCCTGCGGCTCTCAGGTTGGTGATGGCGAGTTGGCGATAATCCGTATCACAATAACTCGTATATTTTGTATAACCACCAAGGCTCAAATTAGCCGCGGCAATCTTGTAATTATTGCGCTGGTTATATATATATTCAAGAGCTGCCATTTGATCCAAAACCCAGCTTCCTATAGAGCCATCTTCGGGGAAATAACTAAATACCTGGACCGCAATGATATCGGCACCCCTGGCCACTCCGAATTGGGAATATTGGTTGTTCCCGGCTGCAATCCCGGCCACATGGCTGCCGTGGCCAAAGCGGGGGTCATAATGAGCGGCTGAACCGGGACCGGACATTTCGACTTGACCATTGGGACAGTCCCCATGAGCCTCGTCATCATAATCAGGACCTGAGGCAAAACAATGTTCAACAATATTTTTGCCCTGGAACATTTCATGACTGGTCAGTATCCCGGTATCAAGAATGGCAACATACCACCCGCTTCCGTTATAACCAAAGGACCAGGCAACATCCGCCCCGACAAGCACCGTGGATTCACGCAGCTTTGGTTCGCTGACATCCATATTATCGTCCACTGGAGATTCCCAGGTTTCGGGAAGAGGAATGACCTCGTCTTCGACAATATTCAGTACTTCGGGGATGGTTTTAAGTTTATCCAGGGTTTGTGCAGTTACCACCAATCCTATAAAGGGAATAGTGGAAAATGTGCGGATGACGTTGTAGTTCATGCCATTTAAGCGGTGAAGCACTGTATTCCCGGTGATGGAAATGGCTTCTTCCAGGGCCAGGTCGGCATCGATCGCCGCCTGGATATAGGTTGTATCTGTAATCCCGGTTTTAAAGCGGGTTGACTGTGCGGTAAGTTCCTCAATATCGGGCACGTCCAACTTTACAATGATGCGGACAAACCCTTTTTCATCCGCCTTTTTCTTGAGTTGGTGCATGTTGAAATCATCGTATTTGGAAAATTTGGCTCCCATTAACAGCATTGATGAACTTAAAACAAATACCAATACCAACGAGAATATGAATACGACATTGTTTTTTAGCTTCATTTTGTAACCTCCATTTTAAGCCCTCATTATAATACATTAAGGAAAGATAGTAAATTATATTGTTCCAATAAAATGAAAAAAGTCCACAGATTACACAGATTTACACAGATTATAATAAAAATATAAAAAAATCTGCGTAATCTGTGTAATCTGTGGGTTCCCCAGGTGTCATTTTCCCGGGCCGGATATCAATTTATATTTCTTTTGGAAATGTGATTTTGATGGATGTTCCCTTGCTTCTGTCGATTTCAATGGTTCCTTTCAGTTGTTGGGTGAGCAGGTTGACCAGGTAGAGCCCGAAGGAGGAGATGGTTTGAAAATCGATATCCATAGGAAGGCCCACTCCGTTATCGGAAACTTCAAGAGAATAGTCATTATTGCTGTGTGAGAGTGCGATAGAAATCTCTCCCCGCTGTTCACCGGGAAACGCATATTTAAAGGCATTGGTCACCAGTTCGTTTATGATCAGGCCGCAGGGAACTGCAATATCTATCCCCATTGAAATATTGTTTGTCTGTATTTTTGAGGAAATTTTTTCTCGTTGAACTTCGTATGTTTGGTAAATTTGGTTTACCAGGTCCGGTATATAGTTGGAAAAATCTATTTGTGAGAGGTCCTGGGCATTGTACAATTTTTCATGAACCAGGGCCATGGAGCGGATTCGCTGTTGACTTTCCGAAAATGCCCGGATAACATCAGGGTCCTTAAATGAATGGGACTGGAGCTTCAACAGGCCAGAAATGACAGCCATGTTATTCTTGACCCGGTGATGGATTTCCTTTAATAGTATTTCTTTTTCATTGAGTGATGCCCTGATTTCTTCCTCTGCCCGCTTCCGTTCGCTAATATCCACATTTGTACCGATATATCCATTAACAACTCCATTGGCATCGTATGATGGAACTGCCACACCGTACACCCAGGTAATCTTACCTTTTTTATCCTGGAACCGGTATTCCTCCTCCCAATGTCCCTTTGAGGAAACCATTTTATACCATGCCTCTTTTATTTTTTCCCGGTCTTCCAGGTAAATTCCCATGACCCAGCCTGTTCCTTTAGCTTCATCGACAGTTAGTCCGGCCATTTTACACCAATGCTCACTTACGTAAACGCAATCACCCTTCGCATCAGTCAGGTAAATTCCTGATGGGGACATGGAAGTCAATGTACGAAATTGCTTCTCACTTTCAAATAAAGCCGCGGATTTCTCCTCGACCATCTTCTCAAGATTTTCATTTATTTGTCTTAGTTCATCTTCCGCTTTTTTAACTCTCAGCATCGCTTTTATCCGTGCAGCCAGTTCAATATTATCGATGGGTTTGGTAATAAAATCTTCTGCTCCTGCTTCAAGTCCTTCAACCCGTAATTTTGTTGTCGTATCAGTGGCGGTTATAAGAATGACCGGGAGATAAAACGTTTTTTCATCAGCTTTCAACCGTTTGCACATGTCGATTCCGCTCATTCCCGGCATCTTGAGGTCCAGCAATATTACATCCGGCAGATGTTCATGAGCTATTGCCAGTCCTTCTTCCGGGTCTGTAGTGACTAAAACCTTGGCATTTGGCAGCTGGTCCTCGATCAACTGCTGGATAACATACAGGTTATCCGGCTTGTCATCCACCGCAAGAATGATAACCGTGGTGTCTTTGCCTGGCGATTGCTCGATTCGTTTCATCATTTACCTCCATGAGTTCGTCTATTCATCCATTTCTCTATCGCTTTCAGAAGAGTTTCTGCATCAATGGGTTTCGAGATATAATCACTGCAGCCGGCGGAAAGTATTTGTTCTTTATCGCCTTTCATTGCTTTGGCGGTCAATGCAATGATGGGTATTTGAGCCAGCCGCGGGTCTGCCTTGATTTCCCCGGCTGCGTCCAGACCGCTCAAGATAGGAAGTTGGATATCCATTAATATCAAGCCGGGAAGAGATTCTTTCGCCCTGGTTACCGCTTCTTTACCGTTCTGCGCCGTGATATATTTATATTCCGCTTCCTCCAGTATCGCGGTGATGAGGTAGCGGTTGTCCGGGTTATCTTCCACTACCAGGATCAACCGGCTTGCCTGTGACGTTGACGTCGGCTGTGACTGTTTTAATGGTGCAGGTTTAGAAATGAGCTCCTTAACACGTGCCGTCAACTGGTCCCTGTCCAGGGTTCCTTTGCGGACCAACTGCCGGACATTGTTGCGTTTCAGATTTGCCAGTTCCTCCCGGGTCAATTCTTTTGCCGTTAAAATCAGTACCGGTAACCCGGAGGTACCGGGAGTCGAGCGAATCTGTTCCAGGACTTCGAAGCCGCTGACTTTCGGCATCATCAAGTCCAGTATGACGGCGTCAGGTAAGGCTTTACCTAGACTTTCCAGCCCTTCGCTGCCGTTTGCGGCCGTGGTGACGGCAAATCCATTCTCCTCCAGTGCCGAACTGATCTGCATCATGGCCACGTCATTGTCCTCGATCACCAGTATTCGGGGCGGTTTCCCCCGAACCGCAGCTTCACCTGAAGGCTGCTGCTGCGAATCCGACGTATCATCGCTTACCCGGGGGGATTCCAGGTCCGGGGGGCCTGCTTTTTCATCGCTGCCGCCTCCGATGCGAAGCGGCAGCACCAATGTAAAGGTACTGCCTTTCCCCGGCTCGCTGTCTACCGTTATTTTACCTCCCAGGAACCCGGCAAATTTTTGGGATATGGTCAAACCCAACCCGGTTCCCCCGTATTGCCTTGAGGCCGAACCGTCCACCTGCCTGAATTCAGTGAAAATATAGGGTAAATCTTCACTTTTTATACCTATCCCGGTATCCCTGACCGCAAAAAATACCTGGCCGGCAGCGGAGGTTACCGTTAATTCGACCTCGCCTTTCTCCGTGAATTTAACGGCATTGGAAAGTAAGTTAAACAGGACCTGTTGGACCCTCTCCTTGTCGGAATACATCGTCGGGTTATCAACTAAGTTCAATTTCACGGCCAATCCCTTAGATTCAGCTACCGGTTTAATGGTTTCCATGGATGTTAACGTTATCCGTTCGGGCTTAAACTCCTTAAGGTTTAATTTCATACGGCCCGATTCTATTTTCGTCAGGTCGAGAATATCGTTAATCAGGTTCAAGAGGATACGGCCGTTGCGTTCGATGATCTTCAGGTTTTCTACCTCTTTCCCGGGATTTCTCCCGGTCCCTTTCGAGATCATTAATTGAGACAGGGCCAGGATGCTGTTCAGGGGAGTGCGCAGTTCATGGCTCATGTTGGAAAGAAATTCGGATTTGAGCCGGTTCGCGTCTGCCAGTTGCATTTGCTGAATTTTTAATTCCTCGGCCTGGTCCATCAATTCTCTATTAATGGTGGTAATTTCCTGGTTTTTTTCTTTTAAATCTTCTGCCATTTTTGCGGTTTTAATATTCGCCATAAGATTCGATAATGCCGTGTTCAGGGACAACCAGGTATTATTGGCGATTTCCAGGCTCTCCCGGGAATATTTTTTAAGGGATGCCAGTGATATGAACGCCCTGGCCGTGTTGTCCACTAAAATGGGGATGTTCAATATTTCTTTGGGGACGGCAGTACTGATGAAGGTTTTGATTTTAAAAACCGTATCTGCCGGGATATCTTTAATATGGTGAATCTTTCCCGAAGCCAGGGCCGCACCGATGTCCCCTTCGAAAATATCGGCTTTGAAGGATTCGATAAGTTCCAGGTGGGCCCCGATAGAGTTGAGAGGCATAAATTTTTTCTTATTTTCATCATATATAAAGAAGACGCCGAAATTGGAACCCGTTATTTCCAGGAGTGTTTCCAGGATATTCCAACTGAAATCCTCCAGGGTTTCGGATTCCACCATTACCCCGGTTAATTGGGCACTCTTTTGCTGGATAAGAATTTTAGATTGTATCGAGCCTGTCATATCATTGAATACCTGTCCCAGGAAGCCGAATTCGTCTGCTTGCTGAATTTTATTACGGGCAGAAAAGTCTCCCTCTTGGATTTTTTTAGAGACGTTTGTCATTTCAAGAATTGGCCTGACAATGCTGTTGGCCGTGAATACGGCTATTAAAATGATAAGCAGGACGAATATTGCCAGGACTACCAGCAAATGGTTGAACATTTTAACGATGGGGGCATAGACTTCTTGTTGGTCCTGCTTGGCCACAAACCCCCACCCGGTCCTGGGAATGTGGGCGTAAGCGGCCAGGACTTTTACTTTCCGGTAATCGGTTGTTTCCACGATCCCGGTTCTGCCCTGTGCAGCCAATAATGCCGGTTCGGCCTCTATATTTAATTGTAGGGGAGCATGTGCATACCATCGCAATTCATTCAGGGCCGTCCCCTTATTGTTTATGATAAGGGTTTCGCCGGTTTCGCCAAGACCGGTACGATGGAGCAGTAAATGGTACAATGAGCGTTCCAGGTTTATCCTGGCCACTGCAATCCCTACAACCCGGTTGTTATCGGTAATAGAAAAGATCGGGCAGGAGAAAGCCATGGCAGGTCTGTTTTCGGTCTTTGAATAATATATATCCTTTATGTATACATCTCTTGTCCGCAGGGGAGCGGTAAAATATTTGTCATCGGACTTATCCTTACCTTCTATGTCGGGCCGGGATGAAATAAGGATTTTCCCGGAAGCCGCATCGATGATGAAAACTTCGTGAAAACTTTCATAGTTCCGGACATACCGGTCCAGGAACTCCCTTGCCCGGGTCACTTTCTCTTGATCCACTTGAATTTCCTTTTGCTCACAAAATGCTTCTGTCACTTCCCTGGTTTTATAATCTTCCGTAAGCGTGCGGATATCCCCGGTTCGTTCATCCAGCCAGTTGTTGACCTGATCTACTTTAAGATCGCGAATGGCTTCCAGTTTTATAAACTGCTGGTTTTTGATGGACAGCACCCTTTGGCTGTATTCGATCGAACTAACAGTAATTAATGGGACCAGGGCCACGATTGAAAACAGGAAAATGAGCCGTGTTTTTAAACTCCTGAATTGTAATTTCAGCGCCATTTTGCCTCCTTTACCACTCCGTTCATCAACATAACGTTGAATATCATATCATTTAATTCCATTTCCATCACTTCCTGGTTGTATTCCTTAAAATTTTCTGGAATATTTTGTTCCTCGAATCTACGGTGAGAAATTCGGATTCAACATCCCCGATAAGAGACTCCGATTCCCCCAGGATCAAGTACCCGCCCGGGAGAATGGTTTTGGTTAGTTTGCTGAGTACTTTTTTTTGAAGTTCCCGGGAAAAATAGATCAGCAAATTCCGGCACAACACCATATCAAAGGTCCCGAATACGCTTTCAGCAGGCGCCATGATTTTTGCCGAGGTGCAGTCCTCCAGGGAAAAAAACACCATGGCCTTTATAAAGGGGCGAACCTCGAACATGCTGCTGTTTTCTTTAGAAATAAAATACCTGTCGAGGTTGCCAAGTTTTGTGCTCATAAAACTTTCGCGCATGTATATACCGGTTTTCGCCCTCTCCAGTGCCCCGGGATCGATATCGGTAGCAAAGATGTAGGTTTTCCAATTCATGTTTGTCCTTTCCAATGCCTGGTGCACCAGGATCGCCGTGGAGTAAGGCTCTTCTCCCGCAGCACACCCGACACTCCATATGCGGATTTCCCTGGATTTTAACGGGCGTTTGCTTTTTTCGGCAATAATTGAAGGTAATAGGGATTGTTCAATGATTTCAAACACAATGGGGTCTCGAAAGAACCAACTGGCATGAATCAATATCTCACTCAACAATGCCTCGCATTCATGTATGTCCGTTTGTATTAATTCCAGGTATTTCCCGGGATCCACCATATGATACCGGGTTATTCTTTCTGAAACACGCTTTTTTATTGTTTCACGCCTGTAGCCGGTAAGATCGATTCCTTTCTTCTCTTTTAGCACGGCAAGAACAGCTTCTATTTCTACATCCCGGCTCATTGGTCCGCTCCTTTTCGCTTATTTCTCACGTCAAAACTGTTACCGTTAATCGGCGATCGGTAATCCTTGTTACTTTCTTTCTCGTATTATATATTATAGTTAAAAATAAACTAAATTTCAACATCTATAATCACATTTCCTGGAGAATTATAAATTTGGAAAAAAAGTTTCTTCGTTTTCCGATGAAAGTATTGACAAATAATTGCTTGAATGATATTATTCCGTCATATTGAATTAAGAATTGGGAGTGATTAGATGATGAGAATGAAACGAGGTCCTACCTCGATAAAACTCTTGCACGGTCTATTAATTATCGTTGTGATCCTTTTGGCTGCGTTTACCGGGATTTCGTATGTGGTCCATAAGGAAATAGAGACCATGTGCGCCAAAGCCCGGCAAAAATATCCCGGTGATAACGTCGAAGCATTAACCAGGTATTTTAATTCGGAATCGTTAAATTACCAGGAAAGAAATCACGTCGTCTGGACACTTGGTGAATTACGCGATAAACGCGCACTTCCCACACTTGAGGGTCTTCTCCGAAATGAACGGTATGATCAATATGAAGTGGAAAAAGCCATCAAAAAAATAACCGGTGAGATACCCAATCCTTACTTCTGGAAATGGAAGTAAGGTTTTAGGGAAAAGGAGAGTGCAGCGATGTTTGGCAACAAAATCCTGGATATCGTATTTGCCCCCTGGGCGGTAAACGTACTGTACTGTGCCAACAGGCTAAAAATATTCAACCTTCTGACAGAGAAAAATAAAACCGCAGAAGAACTTGCAGCAGCGGTGGGAGCCGTACCCAGGTTTCTCAGCGCTTTACTGGACGGTTGTGTGGCCATCGGGCTTTTACAATTGAAAGACAATCAATATAAGAATTCTTATCTAAGTAATATCTACCTGGTTGAAGGAAAACCGTTTTATCTTGGAGACATCATTGAAGTGATGTACAATGAAACGGGTAATTGGGAAAGACTATACAGCCTGGTGACGGGCAGCGGTGAAACCGGCATGAAAGAAGCGAAGAAGGAAGTAAGCCCTCACCGGTTTACCATGGCAATGAACAATTTGGCGATGCAGGGGGAAGCCGGTGCCCTGGCCGCTGCTGTGGACCTCTCAGGTTGCAAAAACATGGTTGATGTGGGCTGCGGTTCAGGATTGTACTCCATATTTCTTTGCCGCTGTTATCCTGATCTCCATGCCACACTCCTGGACATGAAAGAGGTACTGGAAACCACTCAACACATTATAGAAATGAATAACCTCCAGGACCGCATCAAAACGCGCAAGGCAGATATTAGCAAAGATTCCTATGGAGATAACCTGGATGTTGTGCTTTTATCCGATGTGCTTTACCAGGAAAAATCTTTCTGTATGACCATCCTTCAGTCAGCATATAAGGCCCTTGCTCCGGGAGGAACCCTAATTGTAAGGGGATACTATGCTGATCCCGGCGGTGCCAATCCTGGTTTTGGCTCTCTCTTCAATTTAGCCCGGCTCCTGGATAATCCGCAGCGGGAGTTTATTTCAGTTTCTCTTTTAAGCCAATGGATCGAACAAGTGGGTTTTAAAATATTCAATTTATTTCCCCTGACTGAACGATCTGTCTGCATCATTGCTAATCGGCCTACTTTCATTGGTTGACAAAAATAGATCTGCAATACATAATAATACCCTTGAGTATAAGAAAACAGGAGATTATAATTATGAACAATAGAAAAATTTCACGGGTATTAAAAAGTCAACCCACCATAGAAGGTGCAGGGGTCCATTTAAAACGCGCATTTGGCAATGCCAATGTGAATTTATTGGACCCTTTCTTGCTGCTGGATGATTTTCATTCCGATAACCCGGATGATTATATTGCCGGGTTTCCCTGGCATCCCCACCGCGGGATCGAGACGGTCACTTATATGCTCCATGGAAACGTTAAACATGAAGACAGTCTTGGCAATGGCGGCGTTATCGAGCCCGGTGACGTCCAATGGATGACCGCCGGCAGCGGTATCGTCCATTCGGAAATGCCGCAGCAAACCAACGGCCTGCTTCGGGGTCTCCAGTTATGGGTCAATCTGCCTTCCTCTCATAAAATGATGGACCCCCGGTACCGGGAAGTAAAGAATGAGCAAATCCCGGAAATCTCTCTAAAAAATGGTATTAAAATCAAGATCATTTCCGGGGAAGTCGAAGGCACGCGGGGACCGGTCCGCGATATCGTTGTCGATATCCAATACCTGGATGTAACGGTTCCTTCCGGGGCAGAATGCGAATATCCCATAAGCAAAGGCTATACGGCATTTGCTTATGTGCTTGCCGGGGCCGGCTATTTTGATGAAGTCAAGGAAAAGCGCATCGATGAAGACCATCTGGTTATTTTCACGGATGGTGATAAAATAAAAATTACAGCCGATGACGCGTCGATGTTGGTGCGTTTTCTTCTTATATCCGGTAAACCGTTAAGAGAACCGGTGGCCTGGTACGGCCCTATTGTGATGAATACGCAAGAGGAACTGCAACTGGCGTTTGAAGAATATCAAAAAGGTACATTTATTAAGCATAAAGTGGACGGCGTCCACATCGATGGAGGGATAAAATGAAAAAAAATTGCGTTTGTGTCTTTATGATTTTATTGTTATTGGGGCCTTTCATCCAGGCTAAAAAGATTGCAGTGTTGGAAGGATTGATGAGGCCGGATATGATAGATATAGGAAATAATCGCATCTATATTACCGAAAGGGCGACCATTTATATCTATTCGCTGGAGGATTTCCGGCTGATTAAAAAATTCGGAAAAGAAGGCGAAGGCCCCCGGGAATTCAAAATTAATCCGTTCGGTCCCCCGATGGTGGCAATGCCTTATAACGATAAGATTTACGTCAGCAGTGATACAAAACTTTCTGTTTTTACCAAAGATGGTAAATTTATCAAAGAATCAAAGGTAATGCCCTTTACGGTTTTTATACCCTTCCTGGATAAATATTTAGCTACCGGAACCACTGCCGATGATAAAAACAAGACTCTATTATCGGTTAATTTATATAATGAAAGGTTTGAAAAAGTAAAAGAACTTTATGTCTCGGATATGCAAATTGGGGCTTCATTTATGATGGAATTTCCTTTCAACTCATTCAATTTTCCTCCTTACAAAGACAGGATTTATATCGTTGCCGGGAAAGAAGGTTTTGTTATCGATGTGTTTGATAAGGAGGGAACGAAATTGTACAGAATTAAGAAAGATTATAAACCATTGAAAGTACCTGAAGATTACAAAAAGAAAACCCTGGACTGGTTTAAATCAAATTCTTTTTATAAGCAGGCCTGGGAATTTTTTAAGAATCGAATCTCCTTTAAAACCCATTATCCTGCCATTCGGGATATGGATGTAACGGACGACAGGATTTATGTATTGACCTATAAAAAACAAGAAGGCAACAGCGAATGCATTATCATGGATTTGAAAGGAAATGAACTAAAGAGAGTTTTTGTCTATGTCCCGGATATGTGGGGAATGGATTATTACCCCAAATATGATTTTTATAACCGGGCCTTTTACACCCTGGTAGAAAACGAAGACGAAGAGGTCTGGGAACTGCACAGAAATGACGCCACTAAGTAGTTAAACCGCCAATTGAGCTTTTAACAGCAGCAAATGTTTGATTAAATGAGCTGGACCAAAGAAGAACTGGATGCTTATGATGCCAGGGGAATATATATCCAGGACGAACGGGGACGGATAGAGTATGCCCTGGAAGAAGGGAAAAAAATCGGCCTGGATGAAGGAAAAAAAATCGGTCTGGATGAAGGGAAAAAAATCGGTCTGGATGAAGGGAAAAAGATCGGTTTTGATGAAGGAAAATTTAATGAGAAGCGAACCATCGCCCTTATCATGCTGAAAGAAGGTATGAATCCTGAAACCATATCCCGTGTAACCGGTCTTACCGTGGATGAAATAATCAGCCTTTCATAAACCTCAAAACTGGAACCTGAAAAAAGGCAATATTTCCGTATAGGACTTCTTAACTGTCCCCAAATTCCACCCTATGACCGTCTGTCCTCTGACTTTATGTCCTTCCGAGATTTCTCTTGACAAAATCTTCTCCTTTGTTTACAATACAAAAAGGATGGAAATATGGATTACCAGGAACGGCTTAAAAAGCTGAAGAAATATGAGTTACAGACACTGGCCGGAAAATTAAATCTTGAAAATTTTGCCGGTTTAAAAAAAGATGAATTAAAGGCGTTGATCATTGATAATCGAACGCCAGAAGAAATCGAGGCCGCCCTGGGGATTCAGCCGGAGAAACCAAAGAAGAAGCGGAAAAAGATTACCGCGGTTCTCACTATTTTGGGTTCAATCACAAGCATTGTTGCCCTTATTTTGGTCCTTTGGCCCGGTCAAAAGGATTCCAGAGATTTGGAAGACCTTAAAAGGGAGATTAGAAAGAAAATTGCTGATCCCTTAATAATTCAAGAATATGAAAAAAAACTGGAAGAAACGGAAAAGGCGTTAAAGGAATTAAAAGAAGGGGATAAGAAGGCAAGGGAAGAAGCGTTGGCAGCGTACAGAAAAGGTGATTTTTTAAAAGCGAAAGAATTGTTTGAAAAACAGAGAAAAAAAGAGAAGTTGAAGCAAAAAGAATATGCTGAAACAGCTTATAATCTGGGGAATGTATATTTTCTGCAATTGAAATATAAAGATGCCCTGGCGTCTTATCTTGAAGCTGAGCAATTGGACACTGGGAATGCGGAATATAAGAATTCAATCGGAGTTTGTTATTGTTGGCTTGGAAACTATCAGCTTGCGAGGGAATTTTTTGATAAATCTCTTGAGTTGAATGTAAAATCCTATGGAGAAGATGATTCCCATGTCGCAACCAGTTGGAACAACCTGGGGAGTGCGTATGATTCACTGGGTCATTATGAAACGGCCATTCAATACCATAAAAAGGCACTAGATATAGAGATTAAAGTATTTGGGAAAACTCATCCCTATGTTGCCACCAGTTGGAACAACCTGGGGGTAGCTAACATGGAATTGGGTCGGTATGAAACAGCCATCCAATACCATAAAAAAGCGCTGGATGTGAGAATTAAAATTTATGGTGAATCGCACGAGGATGTTGCCACCAGTTGGAACAATCTGGGGAGTGTGTATCAGGCATTGGGCCAGTATGAAACGGCCATCCAATACTATCAAAAGGCACTGGATATAGTGATTAAAGTATTTGGGAAAACTCATCCCTATGTTGCCACCAGTTGGAACAACCTGGGGGAAGCTAACATGGAATTGGGTCGGTATGAAACAGCCATCCAATATTGTCAAAAGGCCATGGAAACGTTTATTAAAGTATATGGAGAAGTACATCCCCATGTTGCCACCGGTTGGAACAGCCTGGGGAGTGTGTATCATTCAATGGGCCAGTATGAAACGGCCATCCAATATCATAAAAAAGCGCTGGATTTAAAAATTAAAATATATGGAGAAGAACATCCATTAGTTGCCACTAGTTGGAACAACCTGGGGGGTGCGTATCAGGTATCCAATACCATAAAAAAGCGCTGGATGTGAGAATTAAGATTTATGTCGAATCCCATCCGGATGTTGCCCAAAGTTGGAACAACCTGGGGAGTGCATATCAGGCATTGGGCCAGTATGAAACGTCCATCCAATATCATAAAAAAGCGCTGGATTTAAGAATTAAAATATATGGAGAAGAACATCAATCAGTTACCACCAGTTGGAACAATTTGGGGAGTGTGTATCATTCAATGGGCCAGTATGAAACGTCCATCCAATATCATAAAAAAGCGCTGGATTTAGGAATTAAAATATATGGAGAAGAACATCCATCAGTTGCCACTAGTTGGAGCAACCTGGGGAGTGCGTATGATTCAATGGGCCGGTATAAAACGGCCATCCAATACTATGAAAAGTCCTTGGATATCGATATTAAAATTTATGGTGCGTCTCACCCCCATGTTGCCACAGTTTGGAACAACATGGGTGGGGCGTATCAGGCATTGGGCAGGTATGAAACGGCAATCCAATACTATCAAAAGGCACTGGATATAGAGATTGAAGTATTTGGAGAAACACATCCATATGTAGCCACCATTTGGAACAACCTGGCAGGTGTTTATTTTTCAATAGGTAAATACAAGAAAGCAATTGAATATGCAAAAAAAGCCCTTCCTATTTGCGAAAAATTCCTGGGGAAAGATCATCCGCATACCAAAACCGTCCGGGAAAATCTGGAGATGGCACAAGAGAAGTTAGCTGAGAAGGTCGGAAGTTCAGTAGATCAGTGAGTCAGTGAGTCAGCGGGAAGAGAAGAAACGGAGAAACGGAGAGGAGAAAAAGATTTTAAATTTTTGAATTCCCAGCTTTCTCGTCCTTTCTTTTGTCTTCATTGGCACTGTTCCTGTCTTCCAGCAACTTTTTTATCACAGATATAAAATCTTTCATATTATCGTAAGATTTTTTTATTTCCTCTTTCGTGAAACTGGTTAACACATCATAATCCGCTTCCGACCTTAATTCAAAAGAGTTTCTGGCAATGCCGCTGTATTTCTTATCAACGATACCGGTTTTTATAAAATTTTTGTTAAACCATCCAATTAGTTGCCCATGGTTCCTGGTGGAAAAATTATGTTTGAGAGCAAGTGCTGACAAAATATAAAAAATTCCATAATAAATTCTATTGGCAGCAAGGTACAGCTTTTTGTTTTCTATTAAAAATTTAACATCATCGACAGCCTGTTGACTTTTCTCAATATGATATTTTATCAGTTGTTCTCTGTCTTCTTCAGATAATGTCATATTAAAACTCCGTTTTCCAGCGCATTTTGAATATAAGGTTGTTTGCCTCTGAGTGAATGAAGCTCTTTCAACGAAATAATTTTAACATCGGTTAAGACATCGTATTTATAATCGATTTCCCAGCACACATCCTGGATTAGGTATTTATACTGCCAGTCATAATCATGTTTCAATACGATCAGTATATCATAATCCGAATATTCATCCGCATCCCCAATTACCCTGGAACCGTATAAAATCACTTTTTCTATTTCTTCTGAAAATCTTTGCTTCAACAAAGCTTTTAATTCAATCATTATCTTTCTATCATACGTCATGTTTCTTTTTTCCTTTATTAATATGTTATATCACGTTAATTGCTAAATATCAATCATCCATCATTTTTTGTTTTATATTTTGGATATTCTAAATGTCTGTACTCTGACCGTTTGACCTACTGAGCTCTCTTATTCTCTTCCCCATGTTTCTGCGAACTGGTTGAAGGAGATAGAAAAAACCGAGGAAAAAGCGGTATTAAGATTCGTACCTTTGCCAAGTTCTTGTAAAAGTTCTTTTATGCTGTAGAGCCTGTATCTATCTACCAGGTACGAGACAACAGAATAACTCTGCTGGTAAGCAATGCGCACCACTGTTGGGTTTCTTGCCAGTAGTGCTGCGTCCAGGAGTTTCAGTGGGATTTTTTGTCCGATGGTGTTAACCTGGCTGTAGTCACGGGAGAAATATTTTGCCAGGCCTTCGTGAAGCCACCTGGGGCACTGGGGCGTGATCGAGTGTATCAGTGCATGGGTGTATTCGTGGTAGAGGATACGTCTCAACTGGGGTTCATTGACGTTCATTCCTTTGATGGGAAGCCGGATTTTGCCGTCTAAACGACTGAAAAGACCCCCGGCCCAACCAGGTGCCCGGGTGACATCGGAAAAGTTTTTTTCATTGTAAAGAATAACCGATACTGGCGTGGAAGGAAACGTATCCAGTTGTTGCCCGATTTCGCGGTAGGCATCTTCCAGTATCTCGATGACGGCATTCCTGGCTTCTCCGTGCTTGAATTTGCTGAAGACAATAGTGAAATTGACCCGTTTGGCATTGCCATAGCCGACCATGGCCTTGATTTCCCGTTGAAGTTTGCTGTGAAGTGCCTGGAGTTGAGGGTCCCCTTTAATCTCTAATGCGGCCTCCGCATATCTTAAACTGTTTTCCAGGTCATCCAGTTTGTAGCAAGTCAAAGCCAGGTATTTCAGGGCCAATGCATTACTCTCATCGGTTGTCAATACTTTTTGCAAGTAATAACGCGCATTCGGGTAATCTTCCATCTCGTAATAACAAAGGCCCACAAACACTGACATCCTGTCATCCGTAATCGCCAGTTCCTTAAACAGGGGGAGTGCTTTTTCAAATTCCCCTGCCTTACAATACCGTTCGGCACGATCATACAGTTCACCAGGCTGGGTCTGAGTATCTGTCTCTCCATATATCTTTTTTTTGATATCTCCATATATCCTTTTATCGATAGATGGATAGGTTGTGCCTGAACCCGTACTCGTATCTTTATCCGTATCTGTATATGGATCCGTACCCGGAAACGTTTCCCCGGGTGTATTCCTGTCTCCATGATCTTCACTGCTGTTTTCAACATGTGAAACAGCCGGTCTGCTCTGACCTGGAGAATCGGCAGCATCATAACCGGGAACATGGGTCTCTTGAATGGATTTTTTATGTAGAATCAATAAAATAAGACCGGCAAGCACCACTACCAGGGCAAAAACAAGTAGATAAGGCGGTTTGCCTTTAGGCTTCTGCCGGTAAATGCGCTTCCCATAATCATAATCGTCTCGTTTACTTGGATCATAAGACATGTTTGACCTCGCTTTTACAGCCTTTTCCTCTAAAACGCTGCCCGGATGTAAGTGGATTGAAAATTTTCATCTGTTCCCACCTGAATTTTAATTGTTAATTTCATCTATTTATTATGTATTAAGAAATTCAAAATTCAACTTTTTTTTATTTTTTAGTGAGATTATGGTATAATATCCCCATTAAATCAATACATTCACAACTTCTAGACTGAAAGATGAAAAAAATAAAACTATTCTGTTTTCCTTATGCGGGTGGTGCTGCGGCTGCTTTTAATAAATGGCGCCAGTACCTGGACAAATATATCGATCTGCGGGCCGTGGAATTGGCAGGCAGGGGAAAACGCATCTACGACCCGCCGTACAATTCAATAGAAGAAGCCGTAGACGACGTATTCAACCTGATTTCCGAGGAATTGGCTAAAGGCCCTTATGCCTTTTACGGCCACAGTATGGGCGGAATCATTGCCTATGAACTGGCCTATAAAATAAGAGATAATAACCTGCCCGAGCCCCTTCATATATTTTTCTCAGGACGGGGAGCACCCAATATCCCCTGCGAAGATGATGAGATGTACCACCTCCTGCCTGAAGACGAATTCAGGGAAAAAATCATCGAATTGGGGGGTACTCCCAAAGAATTCTTTGATCACCTGGAATTACTGGAAGTCCTCCTGCCCATGCTGAGAAGCGATTTTAAAATCGCTGAAACCTACGAACATAACGGCGAAATAAAACCATTAGATTATGATATTACGGTCTTCATCGGTAAAGAAGAAGAAGTGAATGCCGAACAAATGCACGGCTGGAGAGAACATACCAATAAAGTCTGTACCATCTATTATTTTGCAGGAGAACACTTTTTTATCCACGACGAAACCGAACAAATCGTAAGAATTATCAATAACACGCTTCTTCACGCATATAAAGAGCATAAAGAATAAAAAATTAGATGAGGTGATTTTCTTTCAAAGCTGACATCAATTCGGTGAGAATGGCTTTGCCGTGGTTTTTGGAATAAAAGTTGCGGATTTTTTTGACCACTTCCATCTTTTCGATTGTTCCTTCTTGGAGCTGCTGGCGGTGTGCTTCAAAAATATCCTGCGCCGCCTTTGGCCGCGGCCCCCATTTAAATATCAGCGAATAATTGTCCGCTAAAAAGAAAAACAAGGGCACGGCACGGCCGCCGCGAGTCAAAAACCGGTCCATTAAATCCAGGTTCTCATCCCGCCGCAACACCTTCATGGACCAGGAACCATTGATTTCCGCTATATTCCTCACCACCGGTAGAACCGCCAACGAATCCCCACACCAGGGTTCTGTCAATACCAATATGTTCACCGGCTTAACCGTTTTTATATATTTTTCTTCTTCCTCGGTAATATCTTTCTCAAACCTCTTGCAGTGCACTTGATGCATCTTAAAGTTTTCTCCCAATAAGGAGACATAATCTTCATAATTCATGGCTTTATCATAATACTCTTTAAAGTTCATATTTTTCAATTCCTCCGGGATTTGTTTCTTTAAGCAAGTGGTATATTATATACATTATCTCCGGCAATTACAAGGGGCTGATTTTAGCCACGAAGGCATTTACAATGCGGTAAAAAGCACGAAGGGACACGAAGTTTGACACTTACCCGGATATTGATTAAAATATACCAATAAATTAAAAATTAGAAGAAATTAACCATGAAATTTTTGGTGAAATTATTCCTTTCCATTTTATCCTTGCGGATATTCAGCCGGATATGGGGACGCATTGCTCGTCTTCGTCATCCCCGTTTTATAATCAAAGGACTGGTTGAATTGTATTGCCAATCATATAATATCGATATGGACGAATATGCGGGGCAGGTGGAAGACTATAAGAGTTTATGCGATTTCTTCGTTAGACCTTTGGACCCGGAAAAACGGCCGTTGATCCCGGACAATAATGCCATTGTTTCACCGGCAGACGGCATACTGACAAACGTGGAGACTATTTACCACGATCAGGCCGCCCAGGTAAAGGGAAAAACCTATCGAATTTCCAGTCTGATCTGTGATAACATTGATTTTTCACCAGGTTGGCATGTGGCTGTCATTTACCTGGCGCCCTTTAATTATCACCGCTATCACTATCCTTTAACAGGAAATATTAAACGATACCTTCATACCGGCAGGAGACTCTTTCCTGTCAATCCAATGGGAATTCATAATATCGAACGATTGTTTGTCCGCAACGAACGGATTGTCACCCAATTTGAATCGAAGGGACTGCCCTGTTATGCGGCGGCTGTGGGTGCCACCTTTGTCGGCAGCATCAAAATGGAATTTATTAAAACCCCTAAAAAGCGGCACCGGTGGATACCATTAGACCTGGAAGTAAATCAACTGGAAGAGATGGGACGATTTGAAATGGGGTCCACCATTGTTTTGGTGTTTCCCCAAAAAATGGCAGAACCCATTCCAGGGGTCATCGGCCAGCCAGTGAAAGTGGGGCAGCCTATTTTCTCATTAACAATTGAAACCGGAGAAAAAAAGAGGGGGTTATAGGGTGAAACGCCTTGACTTTTTGTGTGTTTTATTTTATAAATTAGTCTACAAAGCGATTTTATAGTGGTTAGTGGTTCGAGTGTGAAAATATATGCGAACGTCTAAAGAGCAATAATCTTATTACTTACGAAGGAGAAAGAACAGTAAATGAGTAACATCGGCAGCTATGAAGAAAAGGTCAAGAACTTCAAATGGGACGATTGCGAAGCTGAATTGGGATACAAAAAAGGAGACATCATCAACATCGGTGAATACTGTACGGACCGTATTTGCCGGATGGGAAAAGGAGAAAAACCAGCCCTTTTCTGGCAGGGATATACCGGTGAGATAAAAAAATACACCTTTAACCGGATGCGTGTTCTTACCAATACCATTGCCCGGTACCTTAAAGACCTGGGTATAAAGGAAGGCGAACGGGTTTGTTTGTTCCTGGATAAAGTCCCGGAACTTTACTTTGGATTTCTGGGGATATTAAAAATGGGCGCCATTGCCCAACCTCTTTTTTCTGCTTTTGGTGGTGAATCTTTATTCACCCGGTTGGAGGATGCAGAAGCCACTGCCATTATTACCCAAAAAAAACATGTGGGCAAAGTCAGGAAAATCTTAAATGATTTACCCCGTTTAAAGCATGTAATTATCGTGGATGATGACGGCAGCAAACCCCTGCGCCAAAGAGAGACAGCGTTTTCCATGGAAACCGCAGCGTCGGTGGAAGATTTTGAGATATTTCCTTCTACAGCCGAAACACCATCCGTGCTTCACTATACCTCCGGCACCACCGGTAAACCCAAAGGTGCCCAACATGTGCATTACTCATTAATTTCCCAGTACATTACCGCCAAATATGTATTGGATTTAACCGATGAAGATATTTACTGGTGCACGGCTGATCCCGGCTGGGTAACCGGTACGTCTTATGGGATTATCGGCCCTTGGTCCAACGGCATCACCCAATGCGTGTTGGATTCCGGTTTCAGAGCCGACACCTGGTACCAATTTATTGAAGACCATAAAATCACCACCTGGTATTCCGCACCCACAGCCATCCGTTCCCTTATGAGAGAAGGCAAAGAACTGGTGCAGCAATATGATCTTTCGTCTCTCCGGCATATGTGTTCCGTGGGTGAGCCTTTAAATGCCGAGGCGGTCATCTGGTCTGGCGAAACGTTTGGGTTGAGCTTTCACGACACCTTCTGGCAAACCGAAACCGGCAGCATAATGATATGCAACTACCCGGGCATGAAAATCAAACCCGGTTCCATGGGCAAACCCTTTCCCGGAATTACTGCCGATGTGGTGGATATGAAAACCTATGAACCGGTAAAAAAATCTGGGACCGTCGGCCTGATTGCCATCATCCCCGGATGGCCGTCCATGTTCAGGAGTTATTGGAAAAACGAAGAGGTTTATAGGAGCAAATTTAGAAATGGTTGGTACATCTGCGGTGACCGTGCCAGTATCGATGAGGATGGATATTTTTGGTTTGTGGGTAGGGACGATGATGTGATCAATACCGGTGGTCACCTGGTGGGACCATTTGAAATCGAATCGGCTCTCCTGGAGCATGAGGCAGTAGCAGAATCTGCCTGTGTGGGTAAACCCGACCCGGTGAATATGGAAGTGGTAAAAGCTTTCATTGCCTTGAAACCCGGGTATAAAGGCTCTGATGAACTGGAATTGAAAATCATGAATTTTATCCGTAAAAAATTATCTCCCCTGGCTATGCCGCAGGAGATTGAGTTTATGGATTCGCTCCCCAAGACCCGCAGCGGTAAAATCATGCGACGACTGCTCAGGGCCAAAGAATGGGGCGAAGAAATTGGCGACACGTCAACACTGGAAGATAACGAATAAAATCATATAAATAAATTCAGAAGAAGGAGATAAACATGTCTGATATTAAAGATGTTATTTTAGAGTATGTGCAAGAAGAATACCTGGAAGATGATGATGATATCGAGGTCAGCTATGATACACCGTTGATTTCCGGTGGTATCGTGGATTCGTTTTCAATGGTTTCTCTAAAACGATTCCTGGAAACCAAGTATAATATCCAGATTCCCGATGCCAAAGCCACCCCTGAAGCGTTTGATACTGTCGATAGTATTGTGTCACTAATGAAAGAATTCGGCGTGGAATAGTCGGAAGGAGAGATCATCATGGCTTTTAGCGATGAGAATAGAAAGATTTTCCAGGATGAGTTGAGCAATCTTAAGGAAGCAGGACTTTTCAAAGAGGAACGAATCATTTGTGCTCCCCAGGATTCGGAGATTGAAGTGGTTTTTCCTGTGGGGACCAAAGAGAAGAGAGTCATTAACATGTGTGCCAATAATTACCTGGGACTCTCCTCTCTTCCTGAAGTGGTTGAGGCGGCGCGCAAAGGATTGGACCACCGGGGTTATGGGATGTCTTCGGTTCGATTTATCTGCGGCACCCAGGATATCCATAAACAACTGGAAGATAAATTAAGCGAATTCCTGGGAACCGAAGACACCATTCTTTTTCCCTCCTGCATGGATGCCAACTGCGGTGTATTTGAGGCCATATTAACCGAAGATGACGTCATGATCGCCGACCGGTTGGTGCATGCTTCCATCATCGACGGGATGCGGTTGTGTAAAGCCATGCAAGACAGCTTCAAGCACTCTGACATGAAACACCTGGAGAAGAAACTCCAACTGCACCAGGACAGGCGGTTGAAAATGATTATCACCGATGGCAACTTTTCCATGGACGGTGACTTGGCCAAACTGGACCGGATCGTGGAACTGGCGGAAAAATATAACGCCATGGTTTTCGTGGATGACTCTCACGCCACCGGGTTTATCGGCAAAACCGGGAGAGGAACCCATGAACACTGCGGCGTATTCGGAAAGATCGATATTATTACCACTACCCTGGGTAAAGCGTTAGGTGGAGCGTCCGGCGGCTGTGTATCCGGCCGGGGAGAGCTGGTAGAAATGTGCCGGCAAAAAGCCAGACCGTATCTTTTTTCCAACACCATGCCTCCCGTCATTGTGGAAGGTGCGTTGGCTGTGTTGAACCTGATTTCAAAAACCACGGAACGGCGGGACAAATTGGAAAACAACACCAATTTTTGGAGAAAAGGACTGACCGATGCCGGTTTTATTCTTAAAGAAGGTGAAACCCCAATTGTACCGGTAATGCTTTTCAATGCCAAGCTTTCGCAGGATTTTGCCAAAGACCTTTATGATCTTGGTATTTATGCTATTGGCTTTTTCTTTCCTGTGGTACCTAAAGGTCAGGCCCGGATTCGCACCCAGATTTCAGCCGCTCATGAGCTGCACCACCTGGAAAAAGCATTGGATGCCTTCATCAACGTAGGGAAGAAGTACGACATCCTGCACAAAACCAAACAAGAAGTCATCGACATGTACGGGCAATAGAAAAATATTGTATTTATTTTGCCAGGGGACTCTTTTCGAGAAAACTGCCCCCTGGACCCCCGCAAAAGCTTTTTATACACGGTCAACCATTGTACGTTGCTTCTTAATGTCGTGCCCCATTATGATCGTTGTAATCTGTGGCAAAAAAATTGATTTTTTCCTATGGCTTATGGTAAAAGTATAAAGAAGGAGGTTATTTATGGGACAGTTTATGTGCGTCGGAGTATGCAGGAAAATTACGATTTACAAGGAAGATTTGAAACACGGTGCTTCCCTGGACAGGGCAGACGAAGCATTAAAAAAAGAAGTGAATTTAAGTTTGTACGATAAAATCGAAGATGATGAGAGTGTTTCCTGGATCATTAAGAAGGAATTGATAGAGGACGGATTGGTGGATTTTATCAAAGCTCAATTGGAAATATTTGAACCCGAAGAGGATTTTTCATATTTGTATGATGCCATACGGAAAGCCAAAACCTATGATAAGATTGTAGAAATGGTGGAGTCCAAATATGATGAGCATTTACAGAAATCCAATTATACTGACAAATGGATTGATTTAGGTGGATTTGATTCGACAAAAGTCTGCTTTGATTTAATTGTTTTTTTGGTTGCCGGGAAAATCTTTATGGAATGCTATTCTCGTATATTTAACTATTTTGAGAAAATGATAGGGCTTCAAAAGGATAAATTCCCACTTGCCGAAACTGTAAAAGTGATGATTGAGGGATAATCAACAAACGACAAAAAATTTCGTGCCCTTCGTAAACAAAAATTATATCTGCGTAAATCTGTGTCAAACTGCGGCCTAATAATTGATTTTTTTTACAGGGTGTGGTAAAAGTAGATATGAAAATTGTTAAGATTATTGGAAAGGAGAAAGTTGAGGACCGCGTTTTCCGGGCGGAAGTGGTTTTCCCTTCGGACAATTGTTATGAAGTGACGATCCGGGACCCATTCATAGAACCGGGAGAGATCGAAACCGATCAGGAAGAAAGGTTGCGATGGTATTTCGAGGACCACCTGTCTTCACCCTTTACCGATAGGGAACGGGCAAAACGTGCAGAGAAAAGTATCGCCTTTTATGGGGAATCATTGTTTTCCAGCCTGTTTATCCAAAACGAAGCGCTGACAGAGTGGCGAAACCTGGTGAACGATCTGGATAAGATTAGAGTTCAGGTATATTCCAGGGATCCGGCATTCCAGGCAATGCACTGGGAATCTTTAAAAGACCCACAAGAATCGAAGGCATTTTGTTTAATGGGCGTGGAATTCATCCGGACGTCGGGGGCGGTTACTCCCGATTTGAAAGTACAGTCCAGTTCCTGTTTGAATCTTTTAATGGTAACTGCACGGCCAGGGGGTAAAGATGACATCGAATACCGCACCATTACTCGTCCAGTGGTGGAAACTATTGAGAAAAACCGGATGCAGGTACGAGTCCACTTGCTTCGGCCGCCAACCCTTCAGTCGTTAACAGAACATTTGAGGGAGAAGAAGGGATTTTACCATATTGTCCATTTCGACGTACACGGTTGTGTGCTGAGTTTCCCCCAGTATAAAACATTAATGGATAAAAGCTTGAACGGGAAGAGTAGGGGACAAAGGGCTGTGGAAGCGTATGAAGGAACACGTGCATTTATCGACCTTGTAGGGAGAGAATGGGGTGATGACCTGGTGCCTGCGGATGTGGCAGCCGATCTTCTCAGGGAGGCCCATGTGCCGGTTTGTTTTCTCAATGCCTGCCAGTCCAGTATGGCGACATGGAAGTTGTCTGAAAAAGAGAAAGAATCAGTAGAAAGAGCCTTAGCCCTTGATGCTTCACTGGCTATGACTTTCCTTGAAAGGGGAGTGAGGTTGGTGTTAGGTATGACCTGGTCCTTAACCGTGATTGGTGCACAAATCATGATGAAAACTCTTTACGATGCTTTAACACAGGGAGAAGAGCCGGGTAATGCCTTGAACAAGGCCCGCCAGGGTATGTTCGATGATGGATGTAGATTCTTTAGCAAAGAGATGAGAGTTGACCTGGAAGACTGGCTCTTGCCGGTGGTCTGGGGGAAAGGGGATTTTACACTCCATTTGCAGTTGCAAAAGCTGGATACAGACGAGAAAATTGCTTACCTGGAACAAGAACGGCAGAGGGAAAAGGAACTGGAAGGTGTGAAAACCGAAGGTCAATATGGTTTCCTGGGTAGAGACGTGGATATTCTCTCTATCGAATCACTTTTATTGGAAAAAAATATCTTACTGATTAAAGGTATGGGGGGAACAGGCAAGACTACGCTGTTGGGACACATGGCACAATGGTGGATGAAAACCGGATGGATCGATCATGTGTTTTATTTCGGATACGACAGAAAACCGTATCATGCGGAAGAGATTTTGAATACCATTGCGGAAATCGTGACGCCCCAAGGAGAATATGGGACATTCTTGGCGACCCCGGATGTAGAAATGAAAGCGATGGCCCTTGCGGATTTTCTCAAAAAAAGCAAGGAAACATCCGCCGTGCTTTTGATATTGGATAACATGGAGTCTATTGCCGGCACGGAGCAGGCTGCTGGAAGCAGGCTTGAAAAAACAGAGCAGGATAAATTAGTTCGAGTACTCAAAACCTTGATGCGGTCCAGTATTAAAATCTTACTGGGTTCTCGTTCAAACGAGCCATGGTTGGGTAAACATACCTTTAAGGACAAAGTTTATGTTCTTGAAGGGTTGGATATGGTGTCCCGTTACGCCATGGCCGAGAGAATAGTGAAGAATATCCCTATCGATGACCGTGATGAATTTAACCGGTTAATGAATATCCTTGCAGGTTACCCGTTGGCAATGGAAATTATTCTACCCAATCTGGGCACTCGAAGTGCGAAAGAATTGCGGGAAATGCTGATGGGTAGAGATATCGATCTCAAAGGAAGAAAGGTATCGGAAGAGATTTTCAAATGCATTAATATCTCCTTCTCCCTTTTAGATCCTGAAGTCCAAAATAGTCTGTTGGTTTTCGCCCCTTTCACATCCTTCCTGAATACTATGTCCTTGGAAGTCTATTTAAAAGGTCTCCAGAAATCTACTTCATATTCCAATCTCACACTTGAAAACTTGAAGGAGGCCCTGCATCAGGGAGAAATACAAGGATTACTTAAAAAAATCTTTCCCAATTGCTATACCATTCAACCGGTCCTTCCATTTTTTCTAGGGCAGCGGGTTGAGCAATTTCTTGATAGGGAAGAAAAGGTAACCCTTGAACAGGCCTTCTGTGGCTATATGACAACTATTGCAAATAACTATAAGCTTTTCATGGAAGCCAACAATACAGATAATGCAGAAATAAAGCAGTTAGGGTTCAAACTTTTTGAATATGATAAGGAAAACCTCTTCAAAGCTATGCACTGGCTATTGGATACCAAAGATGATTTTTATCCTATTTATTCGTTATTTGCGAAATTTTATCTCCATCAACCACTTTATCAAGAGGCCATCAAAATAATAGAAGGTGTACTTAATAAATTAAATTTATTTTCAAAAAAAGACCAAAAATTTTTGACAGAATATGCCTATGTAATTGGAGATTTGGGAACAAATTACTTACAGATTAATAGATTTTCAGAAGCAAGAAAAAACTATGAAAGGTCTTTGAACCTTCTTAAACAGGTTGGAAATTTAAAAGATACAGCTGTGAATTACCACCAATTAGGCATGGTTGCCCATGGAGAGCGGGATTTTAAGGAAGCAAAGCGAAATTATCATGAAGCATTGAAAATAAAGCAAGAATTATATAACAAACGTGGCCAAGCATCTACTTATCACCAGTTAGGAAATGTTGCTTATGAGGAGGAAGATTGGATAGAAGCAAAAAAAAATTACTTGAAAGCATTAAAAATTAACCAGGATTACAATGACAGACAAAGTCAAGCAAACAATTACCATCAATTAGGTATGGTGGCATTTGAAGAGCAAAACTGGGAAGAGGCGAAAAAAAATTTCAATGAGGCTTTAAAAATTCACCATGAATTCAATGATGTTTATGCTCAAGCAAAGACTTACCATGGATTGGGAATTGTTGCTCAAGAAGAGGGAGACTTGAATGAGGCAAAAAAAAATTTATTGCAAGATTTAAAGATTTGTCAAGAATTCAATGATAAGTATGGGCAGGCGATGGTCTATGGTGAGTTAGGTAATATAGCAAAAGCTGAGAAGGATTATGTATTATCTATGTGGTATTTTAGTCTCACCTTGGAAATTTTTTACAAATATGGGGATGATTATAATACAAATATAACAATTAGGAACCTTTACAAATTGATGAAGATAAAGAACTGGGATGTAGCGGGAGCCATCGAACAGTTAGAGGTGGAAGAAGAGACCAAAAAAGCATTGAGGGCAATATTAGAGAAAGTTGGAAAAGAAACCCAAAATGATTGATATTTTCCGGATAACATGCTATCAGGTTAAACGTTTAAAATACAAGCGAATTCCCCAATGGTAACTCCTGCCCTGGGGATAATAGGTGGCTTCCGTGGGGTCAAAATATAAAAGGTTGTTCCTTACCAAATCTCTAAGAAGTTTCTCCTCTTCAGAATTTATCATCTCTTTGGGCAATTGATCATTTTTAACAAAATGGTTGAGTAATCGTACAATATCTTCCTGTTCCGGTTTTACCACATAATCCACGATCAATCCCCTCATTTTCTTTTTATAAAGAGTTAAGACCTCGTCAATGGGTTTGTCGAAAAGATCGCCCAATATATCATTGATTTCCCACATACTGCCGCCTACTACATCCCATATCTTTTCTGCGTCTTCCCGCGTTAACTTATAATCTTTTATCTTCGAATACTTTTCCAGGTTCAATAACCACTCCATGACATCTTCCTTGGGAAGATAATCCACTTTGTAAAATTTAGAGGTTTTTTTCAATCGTGAATCGGTATACACCGTATTTAAAAAATACCCATCCGAGGAAGCAATAATGATGTGGGCCAAATGACTCTCCTTGGTCATGGCCACAAAAAAATTAAACAATTCGATGACCACCTGCCGGTCTTTCCCATTGTTCATGTAGATATGATCGATGGCCTGGAGTTCGTCGATAATCACCACAGGTTTGATGCCTTTTTGATTTAGCTTTATGAACTCCTTTTCCATTATTTCAAAGGGGTCCAGTTCGCCGCTCTCCACCCCTTTTAAAACTTCAACCGATAGTTTAAAAAAATTGAATAAACTGTATTCCCGTTTCTCTTTCACATCTTCTTTTGACCGGGAATAATCGATACCGAAAAAAATCCGGATGAAATCTTTATAATTACCTTTGAATTTTTTTCTCAGGTTCAGGTACTTGACATCCATTTTTTGTTCTTTTTCTACCTGCTCAAAAAATTTATACAGCAGTGTTGTTTTTCCCGATGATTTGGGACCATGAAGAAATAGAATTTCGAACGGTTCTTTATCCACAAAATTTCTCAGCTCGTTTAGTTCGGTTTCCCTGTTAATAAAGGTCACATATTGCTTATAATCCAATTTATTTTTTTTCATGCTTTAATTATAATACCCTTACCCTTTTTTTTCAATCACGGACCGGTGGGAACAGCGGTGTTATCCTGTATTAAAAAATCCGGCTTTCGCTGGAATATCTTCTCGAATTCTTTTTCATAATCACTCTTGCCGCACAACAACCTGGCGGATAACGGCATGACTTCTTTGATTTCCCGCAGCAGTTGATGGGCCAGGCTGCGGATGTCCCACTGGGCATGCTCATCCGCACGCAGCCGGATAAAATGATATACTTCCCGTAAATTCATCTTCATCACCACCAACCGGCAGTGAGAATTGGTCAAAATGTAATCCGCCGCATTCCCACATTTTTCTTTTAATTTCAAATAGGTTTCGTTGATGGTATGGATAATCGAGTTGAATTCCTTTTCCAGGCCCACTGCTTTAATACTCTCCGGCACGGTATTCCCAAAACGGATATCATAATCCCCGGAAAGCAGCGTTGCCATGCGGTGCCGTTTTAATTGGGCAAAATTGGACGCACTAATCACTGCCTGGAACGTGAAATCCGGCAGCTCAAATTCCCGGGGCGGCCTATCAAAGAATTCCATATGTTTAAATAACTCCTTAAACAAATTTTCCTTTTCCCCGGGCTCTAATTTTTCTACGGCATGGTACGCCTCAAAGTAATTTATATTGTTGTAAAGAGCCAAAAGAGAAGCCAGTATCATATGATCCCCATCCGGGGTATAATCGATGAGCATGGGTTCATCGCGTATTTCTTCCGGGGGTTCGCTGGTGTCAATAGAGACGTTTTCCAATAAATGCGTTTTAAACGACGTATTCAAAGCGGCTTCGAATGTCGAGGGTTCCGGGAAAAGAATCAGGGATGGTGCAACTTTTTCCACCAGTTCAACCATCTTTTTGCCGATTTCCCGGACTTCCTGCCTCCGGCTCATGGCAAAGCGGCGAAATAAATGCTCCAGGTTCCGGGCATTGATAGTAACCCCTACCTGGCCTTCAGCAGCCAGCGAAAGAATATACCGCGCATCTTCCTTTGCCCAACCTTCCAGGAGTTTTCGCCGGGATTTTTTCCCCGCACCATCCGGGTATTTATCAAAAACATACTCCTTTAAAATCGAAAACGCTTTTTTATAAAATTCGTTTTGAATTTCAACGGTCTCTTTAAAAAGCACCCTGGAGTCGCTGTCTTCAATCTCCGCCGGCAGTACATAATCCCCTTCAAGGGTCACATAGCGCTGGGATTTCTCCGTATAAGAAACCAGGCGGAATTTTTCCACCTCTTCCAGGGCCAACCGGGATACACCAATCACATCAAAATTAAACACCGCATGCTCTGCCACCGAATGATGGCCCATATCAAAAATAATTCGCCGGTTGGATTTCCTGGCCTTATGGACATCTTCCCTGGCTTTTTTGCGTAATGTTTTGATATCATCCGAACTGCGACTTATCCGCGCATACGCCGCACTCAGGGTCTCAGGAGTTAGAGAAACATTTACAGGGAATTTCTCCAGGAGTTCAGCTTCAACATTATAACCAGCCAGTATGATTTCCACGTGTCCCAATTAACAATAAACAATTAACCTTTAATGGTTACACTCCTGCATCGGTTTCTTGCAATTGCTCTTTTTCCTTTTCTCGTTCTCTTTCCGTGTACTCTGAAATCTCTCGGATGATTTCGAGGGCACTCTCATCGATGGTGTTGTTATTCCAGATTTCAATCACCTTCAGATTGTCTTCCTGGATTGACTTTTTATACAGCTCTTCTATTTTTTTGATGTGTTCCACATCAGTGATGCGGATTTCATTGGCAATATCTCGCTTTTCCAGCTCGTTTAAATCCATTCGGATCAAAAAAATCAAGTCATAGGTTTTAATCCAAAATTGATACAGGGCTTTCAATAGATTGTTTTTTTCTTCCAACTGCGAAGTCATCTCTTTATCGGCAAGATAACGGTTCCAATAGATCCACTGGTCCAGCACCGATTGGTCACACAGGAGGTAATCCAGGGGCGCCAATGCTTTCCTGTTTTCTTCGTTGATCTGGGTGGAAACAAAAAAGAACTGGCTGACAAAACACGATTTTTTGTCGCTGTCAAAGGGATTCTTCCCTTTAAGTTCCTCGATGGTTTCTACCCTGGACTTCAAAGATAAAATCTTTTTTACTTCTGTCATCAGCGACGTCTTGCCGCTGCCGGAAAATCCTGAAAAAGAAATCTTTATCATGTTAGAATTGTAATCAAATCTTTTGCTTATGTCAATTCAAAAAAATATCAACCGGTAAAAAAATAAACCCCAACCTCTATAAACCAAGAATAGACGCAAAGAAAAACAGCCCCGGTTTCTTTATTTTTTTATTTTTTTATCCTGGTATTTAAATAAAAATCGCAGAGAGTATTGATTTAAAGGGGTGATATATGATAAATTCTACTTTAGCGGATTAAAATTATTATATTTTGACGATGACTATGAAGACGAAAACATTAAAAACATGTACCACAGTTTCATTTATGCTGTGTTTATGGGGATGGATTGGTTTTATACCCCCGGTTGTTTATGGCCAGGCCCCCACGGTTTTACCCTTTAAAATCCAGGCGGAACACCAGGAAATAACCGAGGACCGCATCGTTGCCTCTGGGAATATTGAAATCAGCTGGAAAGAGTACAGGATATACGCGGACTACATGGAGTACAATCCCAAAACCAGGGAAATTATCGCCAGGGGTAGGGTAACCATGTCCTCCCATCAAACTGTCTTGAGCGGTGAAAAACTGCGATTCAGTTTGAAAGACAGGACCGGTGTGATGTACGACGTTTTTGGGCAATCGCCCCCGGCAGTGAGGTACAAAACCGATAAATTGACACAGGTGGACAATGAAACCCTCTCCTTTAATAACATCGAATTTACCTCCTGTGCCCAATGTGTTCCCCGTTGGAAAATCACCTGTTCAAAAGGAAAAATAAAGAAAGAAAAATACATTGAAATGAGCCATGCGGTACTCAAAATAAAAAAAATTCCAATTTTCTATATTCCCTATGTCAGGTATCCATTGGACAAAACTGGCCGGGCCACCGGGTTGTTATTTCCCAACATTGGCTCCTCCTCATGGCGGGGATTCTTCATACAAAACTCCTTTTTCTGGGACATCAGAGACAACATCGATTTGACACTGTACCTGGATTACTATGCCAAAGCCGGAATTGGTATGGCTGAAGAGTTTCGCTACCTGTTCAAGGGTATGGATGGAAATATTAAATTCTATTTTTTTAAGTACAAGAAAGATAATATCCTGGAGACCACCTCGACATCGGATTACTATTTAAAGATGACCCATAAGCAGAAGATCAATTTCTTGAATACCAGGATAATCGTAAATATCGACAGGCAGAGTGATGCAAATTTTTTACGACTTTTTAGTAATGATTTTTACAGTGTGCTGAGCCGCACGTCCAGGTCCTCGGTATCCATTAACTCTTCTATATCTAACATGAAGTTTTCTATCAATGCAGCCCAGCATGATACGTACTATACCTTTAATAATCAAGCCCGGACCCTTCGTTATTTACCCCAGTTCATCTTTAATTTGAACCAGCAAAAAATATGGAAACTCCCGGGTTATTTTTCCTTAGGTATGTCTTATTCCAGCCTCACCAGGCAGGGGAAAAGTTACGAGGAAGATGAAACCATTTATTTCACTGACATCAGTACGCAGCGATTAAATATCCAACCCTCTTTCAGTGTGAATTTAGTCCAGGCACCATGGCTATGGGCGAACCTCACCTTATCTTCAAAACACAGCATTTATCCCAAAAGCCTGGATCCTGAAACCAAAGAAGAAACGGACAAATCCCTGCATTTGCATTATCAAACCGCCAGGGTGGACCTCAAAGGTCCGATATTTTTTAAAATTTTTAGGTTTCGCAGCAGTAAACTTAAGCACCTGGTCATACCTGGAATCACCATTCGCTATGTGACCAAGGTGGACCCGGAAGAGCGGGCACGGTTGATGCCTGTGGATAATTTTGATTATCCTTCTTATTCATTTGTGGGTTTTTCATTGACCAACCGGCTGCTGCACAAGGGAAACGAAGATAAATCCGCCCAGGAAATTTTATCTTATACCATATCCCAGGATTATTATTTTGACCCTGAAGCTGCTCATCGAGGCCGAAAAATTAACGGTATGTTTCCCGAATTCTCAGAGCTTAAAAACACACTGCGCATCAGGCCTTTTAAATTCTTTAACGTGGATGCTTCAGTAATTTTAAGCCACTATCTCGAAGCTGATACTTTCCTGGACAGGTTCACACGTCTCCGGGTGAACATCGCCTACAACAACAGGAACAGCTTTTTATACGGAAATTTCTATTACAACAGGTTTATCAATCAATATGCCAAAAAAGACCATATTTTTAACCGGGATACCATCGGCGGCAGACTCCGTTTTGACATACGCAATTTCCCTATTAAACTTGACTCCTTCGTTAATTATGATATCACAGCTAAAGAATTTCGTAATGCCACCTTTAAGTTCAGTTACGATTACCAGTGTATTACATTTCATTCCGAATTACAATTGTTTAAGTACGGCGGCCGGATTGAAACCCAATTCAACGTGGGATTCAGTCTCGGGAACCTGGGAACGGTAAAAGATTTCCTGGGAATAGAAAGGTAAAATGAGTAAGAAGATTTTGATAACCGGTTGTTCAGGATTCCTGGGTTCTCATCTAATCGATGGTTTGGAAAAAGAAAACAGGAACAAGGGAGCACTAAAATTTTCCGGTATAACTGAAATTATTGAATTCAGTTCTCCCAGATTGGACGTTTATCATGTGGATCTCAGGGACAGGCAAAAAGTGTTTGCGGCTGTGGAAGCGATTCAACCGGACCTGACGTTTCATCTGGCTGCCATTGCCAATGTGGGGTTTTCATGGAAACACCAGAAATTAACCTATGAGGTGAATTTTATAGGCACGTCCAATTTACTGGAAGCTGTCAGCGAAATTTCACCGGGTTCACGTGTTTTATTGATGAGTTCTGCGGAACTTTACGGCGGCTGCAGCGGCAAACCTTGTAATGAAACCACGCCAATAGTCCCCCCCAAAAACCCGTACTCATTGTCAAAGGTTGCCATGGAAATGGTGGGGGAGTTATATATGAAAGCGTTTAACCTGGAAGTTATTCGAGTGCGGTCTTTTAATTTTACCGGGCCCCGGCAGAGTAAACAGTTTATGGCTTCAGATTTCTCCTATCAAATTGCGGAAATCGAGAAGGGAAAACAGGAACCTGTAATTCGGGTGGGAAACCTTTCCGCCATTCGTGATATTTCCGATGTTAGGGATATTGCCCGGTATTTGACGGTAATTGCTGAAAAAGGAGAAAGCGGTAACATTTACAACCTGTGCTCCGGTAAAACCTATTCCATTCAAGAGATCCTGGATATACTCATCTCTTTATCATTCAAGAAGATTGAAGTCATCGTGGATGAAAACAAGTTGAGACCCGTAGATGTACCGAAGCTCTGGGGGGACAACAGCCTGATAAAACAAAAATTTAACTTGTCCCCGGAATACGAAATTAAACAGACATTATCCGACCTTTTAAATTACTGGAGAGAGAGAGTGTGATGTCTATTTTTTTCTTCGTGTCCCTTCGTGCCTTCGTGGTTAAAAAAAAATAGAAATTATGCGTATTCACCTGGTAACCGACCGATTCCACCTGGGCGGCGGTCTCGAACATATCTACCAGGTGGCAAAAGGACTAAAGGATATCCAATTCGGGATATTTGCTAAACCGGGAACCGATTTTGTTTATGAAAAATTCAGCGAACTGAAGAATGTGGAGATTTGCAGCAAAGGATACGCACCGGATATGGTAATGGAAAAAGAACCGGACCTGGTGCACATCCATCACCTGAAACCGCTGGCAGCGTTTTTTAAAAAACCCGGTAAAAAGTATTACATTCCCATCCTTTATACGGCTCATGGGCTGCATATCCGCAAGTATGAATTTTACGGTTCTATCATTGCAAAAATAAAGTATTTTCTCAGGTTTCAACTGGAAAAACGTATTCTTCCCAAAGCCCGGCGAATCATCGCTGTGTCCCGGGAAGACAAACACTTTCTTGAAGAAAAATACCGGTTAAAAAATGTTACCTATCTGACCAATGGCATTGATTTTTCAGCCATTACCCCTGACAGCGGCAGCGGAGAATCAAAAGCGGTACTGCGAAAAAAATTGATTTTGCCCGAAGATGATTTTTTGTTTATTACCGTGGCGCGGTTTGATTTTCAAAAGGGCTACGATATCTTGATTAAGGCGATTGCTAAAATCAAGGATACCCTGGAGCGAACCAAAAGCAATTGCCGGTTTGTTTTTGTAGGGGATGGTTCTGAGTATGAAGACATGAAGGTGTTAAGCCAGTGCCTATTAGTTTCCCAATATATCTTATTCCTGGGTGCCCGGACCGATGTGTATGATATTCTAAAGGCTGGTGATGTCTTTCTCTTACCTTCTCGATGGGAAGGGCTGCCTATTGTGTTACTGGAAACCGGTCTTTTAAAAGTACCGGTGATTGCGTCCGACACCTATGGCAATCGTGAAGTGATTAAAGAAGGTAATGGAATCCTGTTTAAGAACCTGGACGTCGAAGCATTGGCGCAAATCATCATGGAAGTGCTTCAAAATAAATACGATTTGGCTGCGTTTGCGGAGAATCTTTACAAGGAGATACAAACCAATTACAGCCTGGAAAAGATGCTTTCCGGGCTCAGGGAGATTTATTTTAGCCACAGATAAACACGGGTGAATAGGCTGTTGACAAAAGCAAAGAAAAAGTAGACAATAATGGATGACTGAGGCGAAAAAGAAATTCCAATTGGGTAATGTTATAATCATCTCCATCACCCATTTGGTCCATGATATATACTCCTCATTCCTGGCCCCCATATTACCGTTGTTGATTTCTAAATTTCAACTATCTTTGTCATTGGCCGGATTTTTATCGGTGATTGGACGATTACCATCCCTGCTTAACCCTATTGTAGGGATTTTAGCTGACAAGATCAGTGTGCGGTATTTTATTATTATCTCCCCTTCCATCACGGCTGTATCCATGAGTTTACTGGGCGTTGCCCCCAGCTATGTTCTATTGGCAATCTTTTGTTTTATTATGGGAGTGAGTGCCACTCTCTTCCATGTGCCCGCACCGGTGATGATCAAACACGTAGCAGGAGACCGGGTCGGCAAAGGCATGAGTTTTTACATGCTGGGCGGCGAACTGGCACGCACCATTGGACCCATGGTTATCCTGGGAGCCGTCTCCCTGTGGGAACTGGAAGGCAGTTACCGTTTAATCCCTTTTGGTATCATGGCTTCCCTGGTTCTCTATCTCAGGGTACGAAACATCAAAATATCCGAAGATTTTAAAAAGAAAGAAGCCAAAACCCGGTTGAATAAAACCCTTTTCATGTATTTTCCTTTTTTTATCATCCTGGCAGGGATTACCCTTTCCAGGTCCTTTATGCGCGGTGCCTTAACATCGTTTTTGCCCACCTATTTGAACCTGGAAAAAGGTAAAGACCTGTGGATAAGCGGCATATCGCTGTCTATTATTCAACTTGCCGGGGCTGCCGGGACCTTTCTTGCCGGTTCCCTATCCGATAAAATCGGCAGAAAAACCACCCTTTTAATTATTTGTATTGCCTCTCCTGTGTTTATGGTGTTTTTTTTAATCGTGGAAGGGATTTTGGTCATTCCTTTACTGGTATTGTTGGGATTTTCTCTCACAGCCGCCACACCGGTGCTGTTGGCGCTGGTGCAGGACTTGGACTCAGACCGGCCCGCGTTTTTGAACAGTATTTTAATGACCATTAATTTTTTTCTGGCCGCTGTCGGCATCATGGTGGTAGGATTGATGGGGGATTGGCTTGGCCTGGAAAATACCTACCGGGTATCGGTGGTATTGGCACTTGCTGCCATCCCGTTTATCCTGAAACTAAAAAGCAAGAACGGTTGAAATTGCCGACAGCCTTAATGATTTTCTTCTGATTTTTTCACGGCTGTAAAACTTCCCGGGGCAACGATCGTACCGGTAAACCGGAAATAAGAATTATTTCCCTTGAAGTCCCTGGGCACGACAATCAAGCCCATCTGGATATCCGAGAAATAAATAACGGCTCCAGGTAGAAATTCAGTAATAAAAGAGCCGTGGTAGAAATTGAATTTCCTGATATAGCTAATCCTGATACCCAGGATTCCCGGCATATCGATATCGCTCAAGGCTTTATTAACGACTGTTTCCAGGAGTTTGTTTTTCTTGAACTTGCCCATCTCCAGGAATTTGCTCGATTCTGTCAGGTTCATAAATTTTTGAGCAATGGCACCGAAATCCTCTTCGGTTTGCAGCATCTCTTTTAATTCTTCCACTTCTTCTCTAATGTTCATATTTGCCTCATCCCAGACATTTAAATTTTTTTTGTGTCTTTTTTGTGTTCTCTTGTTTTCTTGTGGCGGTTCTTTAGCCACCTTCACCGCTCGATATAGACCCCGGCGAAATCAATGACACACATATAGGTGTAGCTTTGGTGTGAGCCGAAACTAACTCCCACTACCCGGAATACAGGGTTAAAAATATTTTTCCTGTGATTTCTGTCTTTGACCCCATCATCGATGATCAACCCCATCACAATTCGCCGGGCCGTCCAGTTGCCGTATTCGATGACTTCTCCATAGGCCTTTTTTACTGTGCCGAAACGGTTCATGCGTGCCGCCGGGGTACTTTGATCGCTTCCAGTGTGTCCCACAAGGCCTTTTGGCCCCTGATCGTTTACATGTGCTTTGGCAGCATAGGAAAGTCCCCGCGACACCCGCAGCAGTGGAACCGGTTTTATTGATTTCAGAAAAGCAATCGCTTCATTAACCGCAGGCACTCCCTCCTGGGTAACGATTTGAGTTTCTCCTCCAACGTATATGTATTTCCCCACATAATGTTTTTTGAAATCTTCGATATATTCCGCGTAAGCAGCAGGATTGGTACGTGCCAGGTTCAATTCCCTGACCACCTCTTTTTCCAGGTGGGTGAGAAAATTGAGATTTTCCACACCGTCATTTAACATTAAGTGAGGATTTGCACCTTCTCCATAAATATGACCGCCAATAATTGATAACATCAAAATAAAATACCACCATTTTTTGATCATTTTTAACTCCTCGGTTGATTTTGGGAATGTTTTTTTACAATCCCAATAAAATTAAAAAATAGGTTTTTGTTTAATATTTCCGGGTGAAATTGGGTGGTGTATATCGGTTTTGTCCGGTGTTTTATCATGGATACCTTGCACCCCTGTGAATGGGCCAACAGTATGAATTCTTCAGGCAGCGTGATGGAATCATGGTGATTCTGCTGAACCAAAAACTTTTTGGGGCATCCGTTAAAAATAGGGTCCATCCGATCGATAAACAAAAAATTATCTCCCACTTCCTTTTCAACACTCCTTAAAAGTTCCGCACCATACAATTTCCCGGTTATATGATGACCGGCACAGAATCCAAAGATAGGAATGGCACAGGTTTTTATCCAGTGGAAATAGGGGAGGTGATGGTCTGCGATATCGTTGCCCCGCGGTGAACCACTTAATATGATGCCGTCATATTTGGACATGTTCGTATTTAATGTTTCTTCATACTCAATCGTATCTGAGACTACTCCGGCCTCATCCAGGATTTCCCGAATGGGCTCCACAAATTCTGTAATTCCTTTTTCTGCGTTGTTTACAATCAATATCTTTATCATTCTTTATTTATCCAGTTATAATCAATAGATAATTTTAGTATAAAATAGATCGATTTTCAAATTTTTTTGGAAATCAACCACAAAAAAGAACGTATATCCTAAAGTATCTTTGCTAATTTGCCGATAAGAATTTGGTAAAATAAAAACTTGATTTTTGTACTTGATAATTTCTTCAAAATTGTGTATAAATACACTGAAGGAAATGTGCAAAGGTGAGACGATATGATAAATGAAGATGATGATTTAAAAGATATTACAGAGAAAGATTTTGAAGTCCCAAGACGGGAAAGACGGAACAGCAAACGTTTCGATGAGCGACTCTCAGCTAAACTTGAAGATGAAAACTGCAGCGTACTGAATGTCTCTAACAAAGGCGTCTTACTGCAAACCAGGATACCATTATACTTTTTTCCCCTTGACAAGATTATTGATTTTGAATTGAAATTGCAGGAGCAGTGGATTCGTATTAAAGGGAGAGTCATGTGGATCCAAAGCGACGCACTCCACTCTAAAATCGGCTTATTTATCCAACACGCTCCAGAACCCTATTTTCAATTTTTACGGGAACTCTATGAGTGAAAACCATGAAATTCGTTTTCTAGCGCAGGAAATTCCCTTGTTAATTCTTCTCGTGTACCATTGGGACGAAGCGGACACTGAGGTCGCTTTCACGGATAACTTTGCCTTTTTTCTTTCGTAATATTACCAGCCGCTGGAAATATTTTCCCACCGGGAGGATCATTCGCCCTCCTTCTTTAAGTTGTTCCACCAGTTTTTTCGGCACTTTTTCCGGTGCACAGGTTACAATAATCACATCAAAGGGTGCGTGCTCCGGCCACCCTTTGTACCCGTCACCCCTCAGGACTTTTACCTTCCTATACCCCTCACCTTTTAAGACCTTTTTAGCGTGGTCTGCCAGTTCCCTGACAATTTCAATGCTGTAAACTTCTGCACCCAATTCTGCCAGGATGGCTGCCTGGTAGCCGGAACCGGTACCGATTTCCAGCACTTTCTCACCGGTTTTGACTTTCATTCGTTCAGTCATATAGGCCACGATGTAGGGTTGTGAGATAGTTTGACCGTGACCGATAGGGCAGGGATAGTCACCATAGGGATTGCAGCGCCAGCGATATTGCATTGGTATATACATATGGCGGCGCACTTTTGCCATGGCAGCCAGGACCGCTTTATCTTTTATACCATACGCCCGCAGAATTATCACCATTCTCTCACGATCCTGGCGCATATCCTTTTGAGCCAATGACCCTTTTTCTTCATTTATACCGGTTCTGTCGTCACAAAAAGCACACAGCAAAGAAGACATTAATAATATCATGAATAAAAGAAGAAATGTAATCCTTTGACTCCCCTCATTGATGTGGAAAGCTTTTTTCATTTTTATCCTCATTGATTTCACCTGTTTTCCAGGAAAAAAATAAACCAAAAGACAAAGAAAGTCAAGAGCTGTTACTGCCAACTCTCAAAAAAATTGTTGCATTTTTATGTAAACATTCCAGATTTTCATCGAAACCCTAATTGTGAGACAAATAGATAAAAAACTGGTCCGGGCATGGTCGGAAGTCCTGGGCAATGAAAAAGAGATTATTCTATTGACAGAAGCGAATAATCACTATATTATATACGCGATGTCTTATGAAAATGAATCCTTTTTAACCATTGGAAAATCCTGCGGCCCAGAAGAACTCAAAGAAAAAGGGTCCCGTTTTATCTCATATCTCTACCCGGTAAGCACCCCGGAAGAAGCCGAATCGCTTATTGCCGGACTTCGGAAAAAGTACCATGATGCCACCCATGTCTGTTTTGCTTTTCGGTTGGGAAAAGGCAAAGAAGACTATTTCCGTTTCAGTGATGACGGTGAACCCGGGGGCACAGCAGGACTTCCCATTTACAATGAAATCAAAAGTAAAGAGTTTTTCAATGTATTGGCTGCAGTCATCCGGTATTTTGGCGGCAGCAAACTTGGCACTGGCGGGCTGGTAAGAGCTTATGCCGGAGCTGCACGAAAAGTCATCGATACGGCAGAAACCATTACCTCATATATTAAAAAAGAGGTCTTACTGGATTTTCCCTATGACCTTACCGGCGAAATGATGCAGATTGTCAATCGCTTCTCCCTGGAGGTTGTTCGCCGGGAGTATACGGACAAAGGGGTATTGATGAAGCTTGCTGTGCCCCTTGCTTCTTTAAATATGGTGGCGCAGGCGGTTGCGGATATCACCAACGGCAAACTTCAATTGCAAGACGCCTGATTTCTATTTGACAATAAGGAAAATGTCATTTATAATAAACTATATTAGTAACGTATTATGGTTATTATGAAATCGAAAGTAAAAATAAAAACCCAATCATTTTTTAATATCGGTACACAGCGCGCTCTCTACGAAACCGTAGGAGGATATATCAGCAAAGAATTTTATATCCAGGAATATATAAAAATACTCAAAGAAAGGTATAATTTAGATAAAGTATACCGCTTTGATCTGGGACAGAACAATGACGGATGTGCTGAAGAAATCGAACAACGGTTTAAAGAACTCAGCCAGACCAATATCCGGGAATTTCTGAAGAATTATCCGGATTTCATTTGCCTGGATTTAAGGAAAAAGATCGCTGAACTGCACAACATCTTCCCGGAGTGGATTCAACTGTCGGCCGGTCTCGAGCAGATGCTGGCCCATATTGCCTCTTCTTTTCTCGAACTCAACGATCGCATTATGGTAACTTCTCCCACTTTTTACCTTTTCGAGGAGTTCTCCAGGCGAATGGGGGCGGTTCCTATTTATCTTGATCTAAGAGAAGAAGACAATTTCGAATGGATAGATAGTACGTTTGCTGAATACAAGAAAATCTTAAGCCGATTAAATCCCAAATTAATCTGGATTGCCAACCCCAACAACCCCAGCGGCACTTTCATTCCCCTGGACCTGGTGGAGGATATTGTCAGGGTAGCTGCCAACTATTATGCCTTCGTGGTAATGGATGAAGCCTATGGGGAATACACCGATGGTGATGAAGGCGTTCGCTCTGCTTCCTCTCTGTTGCATGACTATAAAAATCTTATGGTTTTACGAACCTTTTCTAAAGGATATGGCCTTGCCAATTTAAGAGTAGGGTATGCCATGACCGGAAATGAAGATATTCTACGTGCTTTAAAAATTCACCGCACCTATTTCCCCATTACCCAATTTTCTTTTGATTTTGCCAGTACCGCCCTCGATCAAATCGATTACTTGAAAACGGTTCGCCAGAAAGTAGCGAAACGTAAAAAATTTTTTATTAACAAGATTGAAAAATTTCCCCATATCATTCATATGAACTCAGAAACCAATATCATGATGATCCGGCATATAAAATTATCCGCAAATAAGTTGATGAATCACCTGGAAAAACATGGGATTATTGTCGCCAAAGTACCAGGGGAAGATTTAATACTACAGCGATACATTCGTGCGACACTGGGGACAAAGGAAGAATTGGCCTATTTTGCCGAGGTGTTAAAAAAATCAGGATAAACCATATAACATCAACGATTGTTGATGACATCGTGAATCGAATTAGCTAAATTTACCAACCCATAAGGCTTTTGAATAAATCCCTTCACTCCCAGCTCCAGTATCGATTCCACCCTGGTATCCTGTTTAAAACCCGAAGCCAGAAGAACCTTTACATTCTTATTTACTTTGTACAGTTCGATATAAGCTTGTTTGCCTGACATCTTAGGCATCACCATATCCAGTATCACAGCTTTAATTCTACCGTGGTGTTTTTTGTACATCTGCACCCCTTCTTCTCCATCACCAGCCAGGAGAACATCGTATCCGCATTCTTCTAAGATTGATTTTGCCGTCTGCCGCATGACTTGCTCATCGTCAATAACGAGTATCAACCCTTCTCCTCGCTGTATTTTTACTTTTTTAAGTTTAATATCTTTTTCAATGAATTTGCTCCTGAGAACAGGTAAGTAAATATGAAACGTTGTACCGACTCCTTCTTGCGAATAGACATCGATAAACCCATTATGCTGTTTTATAGTAGTATAAGCCATTGCTAGTCCCAATCCAGTGCCTTTTCCTTCCCCTTTGGTAGTAAAAAAGGGATCAAATATTTTTCCCAACGTTTGCGGGCTCATTCCGATTCCGGTGTCCTGGACAGAAATTGTCCAATAAAACTCTTCCGGCTTTACTTCAGGATGCAGCTTAAAAAAGTACTTATCAGCTTGAACTCGTTCCAGGAATATATTTAGATTACCGCCAAATTTCTCACCCTCCTTTCTCATAATGGTCATTGCATGAGAAGCATTGATGCATAAATTGAGAAGGCATTGCTCAATCTGGGTGGAATCGGCATATGTGATGGCTTTTTCTTCCGGGTACCAGGCATTTATCTCTATACTCTTGTCAAAGGTATTTCTGCAAATCTTCACCGTACTCTCAATGATTGAGTTCAGGTCAGTAGGTGCAAAAGAGAGTTCCTGTTTTCGAGTCAGTGACAACAGGTGCTGTACCATATCAGACGCACGGTTTGCCGACTCTTCAATGGTGGTAAAATATTTTTCCAGGTCCTTTTTGGTGACTTCCCTGTTTTTGGACATTTTATACTTAAATAATGAAATGGTTCCAATAATTCCTCCCAACACATTATTAAAATCATGGGCCAGACCACCGGCCAGGGTCCCCATTGTTTCCATTTTTTGAGATTGACGCAGCTGCTGCTCTTTGACTTCGAGATCCGTCACATTATTTATCATTATAACAAATTTGGGCGCCCGGATGTCCAAAAGAGGAAATATGATAACGTTCAAATAAATTGTATTCCCACTAATTTCAACCAGTTCTTTATAAAACTGGATGGTGCGGTTTGTTTGCAAGACGTCATTTATTGCCTCTTTATACTTTTTTAAATCCGGCAATAACTCCCACAGATTTTTTCCTTTGGCTTCGACAGCATCTATTCCTGTTAGTCTAACCGCAGAATTATTCCACTGGGTGACGATTCCATCCTGGTTAATCGTGATCAAAGAGGACGGCATGGATTCCATAATACTGCTTAAGAAAAATTCCGCTGCTTTTAATTCATTCTCCACCTTATCCCTTTGAATATCCCGGTTGTGAATTTGTTCCATCATATCATTGAAACTGTCGTACAACATTCCTACTTCATCATTAGAGGTCTTCTGAACCCTTATGGAATAATTGCCTTCAGAAGACACCTCCTTGTTTACACGAACCAGATCAAATATAGGCCTGGATACAATTCCCTGCAGCTTTGAGGCCAGGAAGAAGGAGATAGGAATAAGTAAGACTAAAATGACGATCATAGAAAAGATGAGGTTTTGTATTCGCTTGTTCAGTTGTTCGGTTGATACTCGTAAATATATTGTCCCGTATCTCCTCTCCTTATAATATATGGGGCGAAATATATGGAGGTAGCCATCTTTAAATTGAGTTACATCGCCTCTACTAACCGGCGGTGCCTTTAACTTATCGGTTTTTTCCTGGTGATATTGTCCATACACGTTATCATTTTCATCAAAAACAATAGCATTCTTAATATCCGGGGCATCCGCAAGAATCAGGGTTAATTCCTCCTCTGTATCTGTTGGAGTCCCCAAAGCAAGGGCACCTATTATGCCATTCCTGACAACACGCGCGGTTGTTTGCGCGTTGTCTCTATAATACTCCCAGAGCGTAATTCGATTATATATGACAGCGCCGGTAAAAGCAACGGCTAAGGTCATTATCGTAATCGACAGTATGATTGCGATTAATTTATATTTGAATTTAAGGTTTCTTAAGTGTCTCATTTTGATACTACTTTATAATGTTTTTAGCCCATCTTACCATTTTCGCTGTCATCATGAGGCCGCACTTTTTAGCAGCTTCACAATTGACATTGAATCTTACATATTCGCCTAAGATAAAGAGATTGATCATCACGCCTCTTTTTTCGTAGTTTTTGGTGTCGCTTATAGTTAATATCGGCATATGATCAATTTCTTGCAGGATTTCTCTAAGTTTTTTTCGAGAACAGGCTGCTATAAACAGGAGATTGCACGTTTTTATCTGAGAATAATCTGAAATAGCAATAACTTTTACTTCTTTACTTCTTATTTTATTGTGTTTTGCATATCTTCCTAAAACGGAAAAAATTGGAGTATCACCCAGTACACCAATGACGAATGGAGAATGAGGGTCCGATACAGTAGAATGGGACGGCCATTTGATAAATTCCGGAAATTTTACAATAATAGCTGCTTTGAGGCCATCGGGATTATCTGTTTCCGCTTGCCTAGATATATTGTCAGCTTTGACGGCATTTTTCAGGGAAAAAAGTGTAAATATTATTAAACTGATTATTATTCTAAATTCCAAATTTTTCATGGGAATGTATTCTGTAGTAACCGTTACATTATAGCACAAATAAACCCCCCTTACAATACATTTCCAATAAAGCAAGCAAATCAAGATTCGTCAGGAAAATAAATCTTCATATCCATGGTTAAATCTCCTTTTTTTAGCTATTTTTCATTTTTTATTAGAGTTATTATAATAGGGGATATACTTTTTAAAGAGCCGGTGCGCCACTTCCAGGGTATTGCCGTTGGGTTGGGATGGATAATTGTCTGTTTGCTGAATCCACCGCAGTTCCATCTCTTTTAAATCGTTAAAAAATTTCTTCTTATCCAGGCGCTTATTATCTTTCAACGATTCGGCCAACCTATCCAAAAACAGTTTCCAGCGGGGGAGATAAAAGTCGCTTAACAGACCACTCCACTGCTTTGATGCATAATCCCGCAGTTGACTCGTCTTGGCCGGTTCCCACATAGTAACAATAGCACGGGCATTCCATTGGTAAAAATCCTTTTCTTCTGCCCTGTTACCCCATCTCCTGGCATCTGCAATCCATTTTCCCAGGAGAAAGTTTTCATTGGTGCTCAACAGTTCATCCAGGTCCCGAATCAACTGTAAAAAGATTTCCCCATTTTCAATCAATCCGGTTAAATCTTGATTCTTATAGGACAGGGTGGTATTATAATTGAGTAGATTCGCCAGATTACTCAGCATTTCCCGGGTCACATGGGTAACATCAAAGCGATAGGTGGGCATATCCTTTAATTGCCGGGAACAGCTCAACAGTAATTCGCAGGCCCTGGATATGGATGCGGCATTATAACCGACACCAAAACGATCGGATCCTGTTGGAGCAAACCGGCTTAATTTAGGAGTATAACATATAATGGATGTGTATCCATTGGTGATGTTTCGGCTGTAAGGACCTTCCAACAACAGCTGCCATGCATGTTGAAGCCTGGGATCACTGCTTCCGTACCTTCGCCGCGCATAAGCAGTCACCCATTCGTTGAGATTAACATTTTCAGGTTTCCAGGTTTTTTCAGTAACAAATTCCTGTACGATGGGATTATAACCGAATCCTTCCATCATCATCCCAATGCCGCGCAATTTCCCGGATTTTTCGCTTCTCAACGCCTCAATTAAATTTTTTTGCATGGCCTCCAGGTCACCGCTCATGTTAACCTTTTGTCCCAGGTTACACAACACATTCCACACCCAGGGCTTTCCATAAAAGGCTTCGGTTTTTTTCCACACCGGATTGGATTCGGCGTAAAGGTCCAGGCCCAGCATGCGGTCATCGGGAACAGCCCCCAACAGGGCCCTGGCCTGTGGGGCTTTCCAGAAATCTGCCTGCCAGAACAAAAACCAACCTTGAAATACCCATACGGCATCCGGGTCTGCGGCCTGCATGCTCTCATATACAGATTTTCCTACTTTAGAAATAAACGTAGGATCATTGGTAGGAGGATTAATTTCATTAAAACAGTCAACATCATATAGATGATCGGTACCGAAAATACGGGTTTGTTCCTGGATAAAATACTCGCCAATCTTTTTAAATAGAGGCTCTTGAGGGTCTAAAAACCAGGTGCCCGGCATCCCCGCCCAATCCGTGGTTTGATGAATCTTGACCTGGGGAAATACCGTTTTTATCCCCTCTGGAACATGGCCGGTGAATCCTTGTAAAATAGGAGTCATGCCCAGCGCTCGTTCCCGTGCCAATATTTTCTGCTGGAGGTTGACGTGACTATCTATCCAGCCTTGGGGAAGAGGACCTCCCAGTCCATCGATATTGCCCATCCAGCCCCATGGTAAGTAGGCTGGTCCAGCAATAAATCCCTGTATTTGGTCCTCATTAAATCCCAATCTGCGTAAAACAGCCTGCCACACTGCTGCTTGCCCGGTTATTGCCAGGGGCATATTGACACCATTGAGTGCCATATAATCGATCATTTTTTCCCATCTGGCCCAGTCCCACCAGGCCATCGTATAACTAAATGTGCAATAATTAAAGAAGTTCCTGTATCGAAAAGGACTGGTAAGGCGTACTTTATCTTTTATCACCGGCAGAGGTTCCGGTAAATTTAACTGGTTGGCGTTAAGTGAAACATGACAGCCGCAATAATATTTAAGATACCAGTTCAACCCGGAAGCCATGGATACCCCATTGTTTCCCCTGATAATAATGTTTCCCTCCCTGCTTTCAATCTCAAATACATCTTTTCCATTTTCTTTGGGAATGAATTCAAAGACAAAGTAATGGGTATGGTCTGGTAATAGGCGTTTCAATAGGGCATCCGCAGCTTTTACAAAACCTTCGCCTGTATTCCCATTGGCACTGAGATGAGACTGAGACCGATACCGATAATGATCAGTGACGGGTGTGGTTCGGGCACAGGTGGTCATCAGCAAACACAAACCGCTTACAACCAATAAGAGCTTCATTAAAAATACTTTCATTTCTGTTTTTTTGGTTATTTCTTATTTCGTTTTGTACATTGTATTTTGTACTTTTGTATATTTTTGTGTGAGAATATATTCTCACATATTCCTGGCAAAATTTCAACTAAAAAAATGGAAAATAATGGATGCTTCTATTGAAAATAGAGGTTGTTTTAGCTTAAAATAAAACGTATGAAAATGATTAAAGGAGGAACCCACCATGGCATTTGAAACCACAAAAGATGTGCTGGATCATGTCCGTGAATTCCACCAACAACTGAGCGAATTTTATCGGAATTTGATTGACAAAACCGATAAGGAACGTGTGAGGATGTTGTTGGACTACTTGAGCCGGCACGAAAAACACTTGGAGGAGAGCATGGTCCGGTATGAGGCTGAAGTATCTGAAAGGGTCCTTAAAACCTGGTTTCAATATCCACCGCCAAAAGAAATTCTGGGGATATGTAAGACCCTGGCCGTTGACGAGGTAGAAGATTTATCCGTGGATGGAGTGATCAAACTGGCCCTGGAATTGGATAATTGTCTGATAGATTTGTATAAAGAAATGATTAGAGGTTCAGGATCAGAAGAAGTCAGGGAGGTCTTTCAAAGTTTATTGGATATGGAAAAGCAGGAAGAATTGGAGCTGGTAAGAGATTCACTTGAACTAAAAGATTTATAAGCTGCGGGTAGGGGAGTAACCATTAACCATTAAAAAAAAAGTTAACCACAGCAGGTTTAACATCCACTATACTTTTAATTCTATCTCGTAATTCAGCACTCTTATAGCCCCAAGTCACCAGCGGAACAGGATTGCTGGTATGCAATTGAGTCGTGCTGTCCTCCAGATTACCGTGATCACTGGTGATCAAAAGGGTATCGGTTTCTCTATCCAGCAGAGAAACCAGGTGTTTTACCAGACGATTCAACTGCCGAACTAAATCGATGCATTCAGCAAAATCAAATCCATGACCATAGAAATCAGTTTGAAAATATTCATATAAGAGCAAATCAAAATTGCGAGAGACCCTATATATGATTTCTGCTGCTTTTTCAGGCGTAAATTTCGGCAGGTTCGGTTCTCTTCCATCCAGTGACTGATTGGAAAAATCATGATACAATGCTCTTTCTCTTAAAATATCCTGTGCACCAAAAGGGAGCATACAGTTTGCGATCATCATACATGTGGTAACAGAGATAGAACGTTTGTATTGGGCTTTGAAATGCGCTGAAAGGTGAAACTCTCCGTCATCCTTGATATAAATATGCTCCGGCGTAAATAGGTGAGTGGAGCCGGGGAAGGCGTTGATAAACCTGGGATTCAAATTATTCTTCCTTAAAATGGAAAATATATTCTTTTCTTTGATTATTCTTCTCATAAATTTATCCGGGTAACTCTCCCTGTGCTCGTTGAAAATGGCGGCTGCATTGACGCCGGTGAAAAGAGCTGTTTGGCCGGTTGCACTCATGGGCATTCCTTTTACTCCTAACTGGGCATCAATAGATTTAACAGGTGTCTGAAGGGTATCAGGGAGGAGACAGCCACCTTCAAAGAAAGGTAAATAATCAGTATCTGCTGCAAAAAACGGATTGGTGGACGACGCATTGCCGATTCCCACGCCATCAAAGAAGATAAATATCATTTTTTTCTTTGCCATATATTAAAACCCTCAATTAAAATGCTTGCCAGGAATACATTATGCGCTCAGGGTACATAGTGCATTTTACGTTTATGCGCCAGCCGTACTCTATAAAAAGATAAGGGCCATTCAGGCTTGGCTTTATAGCACACCGTGTTATTATAACCTGAATAAATCGACCTTTCTTTGGGCTATTGTTGTAACTTCGCATAAGTCATATTATGTTAACCAAAGACCAAAATCCCAATGCTGCGGTGCCATGGTACCATAAATACCACTATTATCCTAATCAAGATTGAATTCTTTGATCTTATTCGCCTTTATATCTGCAATTAATTTTTCCAGTAATTTTATAATTGTATTTTTATCGGTCTTGCCAGATTTGATGTCGAATTTAATTTTAACTGCTTTATCCTCAGATATAACGTTAAATCTTAAAGTTTTATCGATTGGTTCTTTTTCTTCTTTCTCTTCCTTTTCTTCTTCTTTACCTTTTCTTTTTTCTTTGATTTTATCTCTAGAGAATGGTTTTTCCGAATAACTTCTCAGCATTTCGGTCATTTCTTCAACGTCTTTCAGCTTAACCAGTTCCAGGAGAAATGTTTTGGAATTGATATTCAATTCCGCACAGGTTTTTAGAATTTCTTCCGGTAAATCGGTAATTCGGATCAATTCTGTTACGGTTACGCGGGATTTACCGATTTTTTGTGCGATCTCCTGGTGAGTATAGCCGTAGATTTCAGACAGGGATTTTAAAGAAAATGCCTGCTCGTATATACTTAAATCTTTTCGTTGAATATTCTCGATAATGGATAACTCCAGTGCCTCGTTATCGGCAACATCATGCTCAATACACGGTATTTGGGTCAATCCGGCCAACTTGGCAGCCCGATATCGGCGTTCACCCGCTACGATTTCAAATTTTCCGTTCCTGGGCCGTATCAGGACGGGTTCCAGTATGCCTTTTTCTTTTATGGAGTCGGCCATTTCCTTTAAATCGCCAAAATCTTTCCTGGGCTGCAAGGTATTGGTTACTATTCTCTCTATCGGTATATTGCGAATTACCGGGGTTCGCGTTCGTGCCGATATTTCCTCGACGAAATGGTTGTCAAATTTTGACTTAACAAAATCCGGTAAGCCAACTTTCTTTGCCCTAGCCATTTTCCACGATCTCCTTCGCCAACCGCTGGTATTCTTCCGCACCTTTTGAATCAGGTGCAAATGTAAATATGGATTCTTTATAGGCCGGGCTTTCTTCCAATCTTACGCTCCTGGAGATAATTGTATTAAATACTTTTCGACCGAATAGTTTGTTGATATGGTCTACGCTGTCCTTAGAGATAACAGTACGTTTATCATACATGGTGACCACTACCCCCAACAGTGCCAAATCCGGGTTACTCCTGGACCTCACTTTGTCAATGGTTTCCAGGAGATCATCAGTGCCTTCCAGGGCAAAATAAGAAGATTGAATGGGAATAATTAAGTGGGTGGCTGCGACGAATGAATTGATGGTAATTAACCCCAGGGTTGGCGGTGTATCGATAATCACATAATCATAATTGTACCTGAAAGACTCGGTTCTATCTTTTAAGCGAAAATGGCCGTCTATCTCCCCTATCAGCTTGGCTTCCAGTTTGGCCAGCGAAATGGATGACGGCAATAATTGGAGATTTTTGATGCCGGTAGATTGAACAACATCCTCAAAGGCCAGGTCACTATTTTCCAGGAAATCATAAATGGTGTATTTTAATTCATGAGGGTCTAAAAAAGATACTGTTGAATTGGCCTGGGGATCCATATCTACCAGGAGTGTTTTGTAACCCAGTAAAGCCAATGCAGCACAGACATTGATGGAGGTGGTTGTTTTTCCAACACCACCTTTTTGGTTTGCAATCGTTATAATCACTTCGTTTCTCCTCTAGTCACGTTACAAATTTACAAGTTGAGCGAGCAGCATTTTTTTCCTTAACAAAAGCCCTTTAGCTAGCTAATATAATCTTATTCAATTTCCCCCCTTTTGTCAAGCCCCCGGCCACGAATGTCGACATGTCGACATGTCGACATTAGATGTTGAACGTCGGCAACATCTCTTTTAAATCCCTGTAATCCTCGAAGTACGTCACATCCTCCGCATTCGTACCAATCAATTGAATAACACGGCTGTTCTTGATAATGAAAATATGGGGCACATGGGCACGCCTGGAAGCCCTGACATCGTAAAAACTGTCTCCTATGGCAATGGTCTCCTCCGGTTTACATTGGTACTCAGCCATCGCGTACAAAAACGCATCCGGGTCAGGCTTCCATAATTTCATCTCACGGGTGATTACCAGGTCAAAATTAAGATTAAACTTATTTAATAAAAAATAGGTGTTCTCACGATTATTGTTGGTGATGAGTACCGTGGTGATATTCTCATCCGTTAAATACAGGAGAAAATCCGATATTCCCCTGATAGGCCTGGTTTTTAAGGTGTTCTCTTTTTCATAATTTTCCAGGATTTCCAGGCGGCCTTCATCCACACCATCATCCCTGTATATTGCTTTAAGGATATTCCCACCCTTCTCGATTTCCAATTCCTCCCTGATTTTTAACCAGTCCAAATGACTCTCAAAAACCGTTCCGTCCATGTCAAAAATCGCCAGTTTTATCATCTGTTTACAGCCCACGAATTACACGAATTTACACGAATTTACACGAATTTACACGAATTACTTTTTCTTTTTGCTGGAAATCTTAAAAAATACCGGGATGCCTTCCAAATCCAATGCTTCACTAATTCTTTTCTTCAAGTATATTTCATGGAAGGGTTTCAACTTATGGCTGCTGCCGGCATGAAAACGAATAAAAAAGGGCCGGTAAGATTCAATAGATACATACCTGGGATTAAAGGGCCGATTGGTTTCGGTTAAAATTTTCTTCTCCTTTGATATTTGCAGGACCACTTTGTTGAGATAAGAGGTCTTGATTTTGCCACTCAATTTGGTGTGAATCGCTGCTGCCCGGTCCAGTAAATTGAAAATATTCTTACCGGTAACTGCTGAAACAAGAATAAAAGGAGCAAAATAGAAAAAATTGAGTTTTTCCTTTGCTCTTGATAGAAGGGATTGCCCACGACGCTTATCTGTGTCCGTATCTGCATCCGCAACAAGGTCCCATTTATTACAGGCTACCACCAACGGCCTAGCAGATTTTAAAATCTTGTGGGCAATGAGTAGATCGTTTTGATCGATTCGTTTGGAGATGTCTATCACAAATATTACGATATCGGCGCTGCGAATGTCTTTTTCTGCACGGATAACCGCTGCACTTTCGGTTCTCTCTTTGACCTTTTTTAATTTTCGGATTCCGGCATTGTCCACAAGGATAAAGGTTTTATTGTAACGCTTCACCTCAAGATCCACCGAATCCCGGGTGGTCCCGGGAATAGGACTGACGATGACAAGATCATCTTGCAAAATTTTGTTGACAATGGAAGATTTTCCCACGTTGGGTTTTCCCACGATACTGATCCTGGTTTTTGCTGCCTCTATATCCGCTTTCGCCATTGATTTAATGTGGTTCTCAAATTTCTTTTCAATGGCTTCCAGGACAGTTTCAACTTCCAGGTTGTGTTCTGCAGAGACAAATAAAAAATCCTGTTTCAATTGGTAGTATGATGGGGATAGAATAAAGGTTTCTGGGTTATCCACCTTATTGACCACAGGAATAATATTAGGATTTATTTTCTTGATATCCAGGAACAGATCTTTTTCATATCCCAGTAAATCCCGTTTGCCGTCAAATAAAAAGATAATAAGATCCGAAGCCTGGGCTTCCTTGAATATTCGTTTATTGATTTCATCCGTAATGATGTGGGAATCCGGGAAAAAACCACCGGAATCCTGGAGATAAAACTCTTTACCATTTATTGCAAAAGATTTTTTGTAGATGTCTCTGGTCATACCTGCATCCGTATGAACCAGGGCTTTTCGTTGACCGATGAGACGGTTAAAAAGCGTGGATTTCCCGGTATTGGGTACGCCAATAATGGTGATTAAAGGAATGCGCGCTTTTGACATTTTTCACTCTAAACTCCTGACCATTGATACACAGTAACACTCCATGGCCTCTCCCCTACCCACTGCCCCGGTTTTTTCCTTGGTCTTTGCTTTTAGGTTAAAATCCTCTTTGGCAATTCCCAGGATCGAAGCAATATTTTCCCGTATTTTTTCTTTAAATGGGCTGATTTTTGGGGATTCGGCAATGATGACGGCATCAATATTCATGATTTCGAAGTGTTTTTGTTTCAGGATTTCCAGGGTTTTTTCCAGCAGCACGGTGCTTTTTATATTTTTGTAGCGAAGGTCAGTATCGGGAAAAAGTTCCCCAATATCTTTTTCTCCAATGGCACCCAACAGCGAATCGATTAGAGCATGAATCAGCAGGTCGCCATCCGAATGGGCCACAAAACGGAGTTCGTTCGATACTTGTACGCCTCCCAGGGAAAGACCGTCTCCCTTCTCGATTCGATGAATATCATAGCCGATTCCGGATCGTATTTTCAACATGGTCCTATACCTCGCCTCCTTTTACGTGCTCCACTCTCTGGTTTACGCTCTACTGTGCTCTACATTCCACAATTATACGCTGTACACTAATACGTTAGTTTTCTCCCGAATATCATTTTACCGGAAGTGGTTTGCAGCACTGATGTGACTTCCACATCCAAATCTCTGCCGATATCTGATTTGGCGTCATCGATGACTACCATGGTGCCATCTTCCAGGTAGGCAATGCCCTGTTTCTTTTCTTTACCGGCTTTGGTAATATGCACTTTCAAATGCTCTCCAGGGTACACAATAGGCTTCAAGGCAAAGGCCAGTTCATTTACATTTAGAACGATGACGTCCTGTAATTTGGCAATCCGGCTCAGGTTGATGTCATTGGTAACGATTTTAAAATTCTGATCTTTTGCCAGTAAGACGATCTTTTGATCGACTGTTTTGGCCCCGGCAATATTTTTATTCAGGATGGTAACATTGATTTGGGGATTGCTGCGCAATTTTTCAATCACATCGAGTCCCCGTCGTCCTCTGACTTTTTTGGTGGGGTCGGTGGAATCTGCAATCGATTGCAGCTCAGCCAGGACAAAATTGGTGATGATCAGTTCACCCTGGATAAAGCCGGAAAGGGTAATGGGAAGGACTCTGCCGTCGATAATAGCGCTGGTGTCCAGCAGGAAGGAATCTGTGAAGGCACTGCTGCCCCTGAAAAACTCGCGGATATTCAAGGGAGAAAACATGTTGGGTTTTTGAATGCCGATAAAGAGCCCGGTTATGGGAAACCCAAATAAAAACAGAGTTTTAAAGAAGATATAAGCAGAGAAGGTGAGAACTACTTTCTCTAACAATATATAGACGACAAAACCCACAACTGCACCGCCCAAAATACCAATCGTGGCGCTCCACAAATTTCTTAATTCGGTTTTTTTAATGCGTACTGCTAGCAGCGATAAGGCAAAAGCAAAACTTCCACCGATTATGGCACCCTGAAGCTTTGTGCCCTGGAACGGCGGATTATTGTACCCTATAAAGGCAAAGACTAAGATGAAAACTAGTTTATACACATATATTAACATTTTAAATCTCCTGCAGCTCTATAGTTTACCAAATAAAATTATTTTTTTCCACCTCTAAAAAATAAAAAAACAATATTTTTTATCCTACCAGGCCACTAATCCCCTTCGGGTTTAGGACCGGCAACTTTGGCGATTAATATGCTCAGGAGATAGAGCAATATCATGGGACCAGCAAACATGGACTGGGTGATGATATCAGGGGTTGGTGTAATGATTGCGGCTATAATAAAAATCGCCACCACGGCATATTTAAAGTATTTAACCAGGAACCTGGATGTCAGGATACCGATTTTGGCGAGCAGGAACACCAATATAGGAAGTTCAAAAATAATGGCGATGCCGATCAGAACCCGGAAGGCCAGTGTAAAGTATTCCCTGATGGTAATGATGGCACGAAAGTCTTCTCCGATATGCAGGAAAAACCGACAGGCAAAGGGAAATACGTAAAAGTACCCAAAGGCCCCTCCCAACAGGAAAAATAGGGTAGTAAAAAACACAAAGGGAAATACCAACCTTCTCTCTTTTTTATAGAGGGCTGGCGATATAAACAACCATAATTGGTGAAAAATAAAGGGTGAGGCCAAAAACAACCCGGAAATAAAGGCCAGTTTTATATACATCATAAAGGGTTCAGGCAGGGAGGTAAATGCCAGTTTCTCACCTTCCGGTAGGAATCTTAGCAGAGGTATGGACAGCCAGTGATAGATTGTATCCACAAACGCCCAGGAGATCATAAAAAAGACCATAATAAACCCTAACGAATAGAAAATGCGTTTGCGAAGTTCTCCCAGGTGCTCAAAGAAACTCATGTGGTTGGGATCTCGGCCTCTTTTATGTTTATGTTTTTTTGTTTTTGCTTTTTTATTTATTTCTTCCTGGATTTCTTCGTTTTGATTTTGGCTTTCGGCGATTTTATTGTTATTGTTTTTTTCGTTTACTGTTTTGGTCATTGTCATCTTCCGTATGCATATCCAAATCAAACCTGGAAATTTGCTTTATATCTCGATCGATATCTTTAATATCTTGATTGATGTTTTTTATATCTTCAGATACATCCGCTTTTTCGATCTCTTCTTCGATGGTGGATTTGGCTTCGTTGACTGTTTTCCTGAATTCTCGGAGCGCTTTTCCGAAATTTTTGGCAAAGTCGGGCAATTTTTTGGGGCCGAATACCAACAATACCACCACAAATATCATTATAATTTCCGGGAATCCAATTGAACCAAACATAGTCCTCCTATTTATTATACTACTCCATTCAGCTTTTATGCTGCGCTAACTTAAGTTTATTTTTATCTTTCACACTAACTAATTTCAGGTAATTTTTTTCTACTCCCATTTTAATGTTGGATACGATTTCTTTAAAGTCAATATCCAATTCTTTTTCCCCGTATTCGATACCGATGCTTAAGTTCCTGCCGCTGTTTTTTGCAATGTAAAGGGCACTGTCTGCCAGCGATACCACATGAGGCCAATTGACCCGGTTAATCTCCTCAGGGATAAAAGGGAAATGGGCAAAACCCACACTAATGGTTTTTCGTAAGGTAATTCCTTCATTGATTTCAAATTCGAAGGATGCGACTTTTTTGCGAATCCGTTCAGCCAACTCAAAAGAGTTGCTTTTTCCGTATTGCCGGGTGATGACTAAGAACTCCTCACCTCCCCATCTGACAATGGTGTCTGAATTCCTGAGCATTTCGATTAACAGTTGAGCAATATTCACGATAACGATATCTCCGGCTTTATGCCCGTAATCGTCGTTTACTTTTTTGAAATGATCGATGTCCAGTATAAATACCCCTAATATCGGCGCTTCAGCAAGAGATTCTTTATGGGGATATTTTGTTTTATCATATATAGATCGTTCAATGAGATTGATGTCTTCTTTGATTTTCTCTTCCAGGTACCTCCGGTTCTTTAAATCGGTTAAGGGGTCGGTGATAGAAAGGTGCTGCAGCTCCGTTGTCCTTTTTTCAACCAGTTGCTGAAGGTGTTCTTTCTGTTTTTCCAGGCGGTTGAGTCGGAGTTTAACCAGGAAAAACACAACAAAGATACACAAGATAACCAGTGATGAAATAAACCACCAGGTCACCCAAAAAGGCTTTTTAATTACCAGGAAGATTTTATTTTTCGATTTGAACCATTGGTTCTCCCCTCCTCCGTTGTTGGCAATTACTTCAAAGGTATAATCGGCTGGGGGAAGATTCAAGTATTTGATATGGGTTTCCCGGGTAGGCTCCGACCATTGAGTATCCAGGGGGTGAAGACAGGTTTTATAAAAAACCGGATTTTCTTTCCGGGTGGAGACTGTGATGTAGGCAAATTCGATGTTGTTTTGACTGTAATTTAAGTGAATCGGGTGATGAGAGGAGCTGGTTGTGTCTAACGGTACTTTTTTTCCTTTGACTTTTATTTCTTTTATATGAAGAATGGGGGTTTTGATATCGATGTCGGTTTTATGGATGGGGTTTTCAGGTATTTCCACAATCCCCGGTGTGATCCCGAAATAAATGGTTCCGCTGCGAGCTTTAAAGGCGGAATGGATAGAGCCTTCATCACCAAATAGGCCTGTTTTCCTGTTAAAATGAGAAATAAACCCGTCCGTATACCGGCGGGCAAGGGAGATGGTGGTATTCAACCAAATATTGCCGTAGTTGTCTTTTATGACTGACCATACGTCGTTGTGCAGTAACCCATTGGCTGTGGTAATACGTTTCAATTGGTTGTCTTTAAAAATGTATAAACCATTTAGTTCTGTGGCTACCATGATTTCAGAGGGGGATATCACTTCGATATCGTTGACCACGGTATTTTCATGAATTTGGCTTTCAAACTCCGAAGGTACGAATTTTTCCCGGTAAAATTTTTGCACACCTTTGCCCGTGCCCACCAGGAGTGTATCATTGTAAACCACGGCCAGTGCCCATATCGTATCATCTTTTAAGCCATCCCGGTAGAACCTGAAGCGGTTGTTTTTATTATCATATTTAAGAAGACCGTGGTCTGTTCCAAACCAGGCAATGTTGTTACTTGTTTTGGCACCGTCTAATACACCGGTGTTGGGGAGAATTCTGGTTAGCCGGACCTTTCGATCCCACCGGTAAAGGCCTCGCTCCCTGGTGCCTAACAAGAAATCATTTTGCCCTATCTTTTCAATGACCCGCACGGAGTGATCTTTTAATTGTCGATTGAGAAAGGAGAACGGGATGATTTCGCCGGTTTTCCTGTTGAATTCAGCGATTCCATTGTCACAAGCTATCAGTAGGGAATCATTTTCTTCGTCTTCTAAAAAGTCCCAGACAAATTCGCTGGGTAATCCATCGCTGTCATCGTACATCTTGAAAAGATTGGGTGAGAGTTGTGCTAATCCCCAACGGGTGCCGATAAAGATGCTCTTTTCCCTGTCGATAATAATTTTTGTAACTCTCCTGGAAATAAAACCGTTTTCATCGGTAATAATGATGGGGTCAGCAAATGGCCGCGTATAAATAAGTAAACCACCTTCCGTACCCACCCAGATTCTCTTCCTCTCATCAACCACTATATCGGTAACATTGCGGCCGCCAGGTGGTAAGTCAATGTATGGGATGAATCGGGGGGGAGCAGTTTCAATTTTCAACACAAATAAACCGTCTTTCGTGCCAACGACTATTTTTTTCTCGCTGTCCAGCCATTTTAAGACATTGATGTTGTGCTCACTTTTAATGGTATGGATTTTTTTATCCTTTATTTCCAGGATTTCCCGATCGGAGTAAAAGTATTTAACTCCTGGATCGGTGATTATTAAACCTTTTACCTTGTTTTCATCACCTTCTTGAAATGTGTAGTCCAGGAGTTTGTAAATGACGAATTTATTGTTTTTTAGATAATAAACGCCATTTTGGGTGAAAATCCACAGGGTATTGGCGGTGCTGTCATTTTTAAGGGAGCGGATGGATTTTGCTGTCATATAGCTGCTAATTTTGTAGGTTTTGTCGATTTTTGCCAGTCCTTCCAGGGTGGCTGCCCATATATTCCCCTGGTTATCCATGGCAAAATCGTTTATGAAATTATTGGGTAACCCGTTTCTTATTGTAATGACTTCAAAGTTATTCCCATCAAACTTGCCGATACCGCTTTGGGTACCTACAAATATATAGCCCAGATGGTCCTGTATTAATGCATTGATATAGCTTTGAGGCAGCCCGTCCGAGGCCAGGTAATTGATAATGGGATACTTGACAGCAAACAGGTGAAACGGGGCGAGAAGAACAAGTAAGAGTAGTATTTTCGTAATTTTCATATCAAGTTTATATTATCACAAAATGAGCTGAAAATCAAAGGAGAGTTAATATTTTCAACATTTATTATCTCCATAATAAATATCGGGTTCGATGAAGATTTTTTTAACGTCCGGGAATTTTTCCCGGATTTCTTTTTCAATACCGTTAATCAGGTTGCTGATTTCCACTGAAGTGAGGCGGTGGTTGAATTCGGCTTTTACTGAGATCAGGATATCGTGTGGCCCCAGTTGCAAGGATTTGATGAAAATGAGCCGGTTAATACTTTCTTCTTGATTGAATAGAGCGGCTATTTTTTTGATGATTCCGGGGTCGGCGCTTTCGCCGATGAGCAAGGAGCGGATTTCATTGCCCAGAAACAGGGCTACGACACAGAGGATAAGCCCGATGAGTATAGAGGCGATGCCGTCGAATATCAAGATGCCGGTGATGTGTTGCAAGAAGATGAGGAGCAGCGCAGTGGTGAGCCCGCATATAGCTGCCAGGTCTTCAAGGAATACCACGATGAGTTCGGATTTTTTAGTTTTCCGCAAGTATTGGTATACCGGTATGCCCTGGCGTTCCCTGTTAACTTTCTTCAAGGCTTTATAAAAGGCGGTGCCTTCAGCGGCAATGGAAAAGATCAATACCACAAAGGCGTAGTTGACGTTTTCAATGGCCTGGGGATGAAACAGTTTATGAATGCCTTCATAAATGGAAAACACCCCGCCGGCAGTGAACAGGATTATGGCAACAATAAAAGACCAGAAATACAATTCACCGGAGAATCCAAAAGGATGAAGGGAATCCGGGGCTTTTCCACCTTTTTTAATGCCTACTAACAGGAGCACCTGGTTCATGGTGTCGGCAAAAGAGTGGATCGCTTCTGCCAGTATGGCAGATGATCCGGTTAACACGGCAACGATGAGCTTGAGAATAGCAATAAAAAGATTGGCGATTAGCGCTGTCAATATAACAGGTAGAGATGAATATGCATTTTTTTTCATGAGGGGTAATTTTAGAATGTATTGTTTGTGAAGTCAAGATAATTTTTAGATTTTGAACCACGAAATCCTGAACTCCTTGGCCTCCGGCGGCCAGGGGCTCTTTTGAAAAACCGCCCCTGGACCCCGCAAAAATTTTTTATTCATGGTCAGCCTGTGTTACGGGGCCTTTAAACATCGTACCCCAAGTGATAACTCCTTTAAACAAAAGCTTTTGCGGGGGGTCCAGGGGGGCAGTTTTCTCGAAAAGAGCCCCCCTGGTCGCCGAAGGCAAAAAAAAGTTTCTTAACGGGTGCTAAAAATGATATAATATCAATTCATTATTCAAGGAGATTGGCTTCATGCAAGAATTGAAAAAAACAAAGACAAAGAAAAAAAGAAAATTTAGAAAAATTTTGAAATATTTGTTTATCCTGGTTGTGGTGTTGTTGGTGTTGAATATAGCACCTGCGTTTTTTTATCGACCGGAAGTAAACACCAATCCCCTACCCTCTTATTATAAAAAAGGCGTCTACCATATGCACTCGGTATTTTCGGATGGTAAAGGAACCGTGGATGAAATTGCGGATGCTGCTGCTGATTTAAACCTGGATTTTGTGATCCTGACCGACCATGGCAGGCCCAATATCAAGTCGTCTACCTGCACATCATGGAGGGGTAATGTGTTGTTGATTGGTGGTACGGAATTATCGTTAAATTCCGGTCACCTGGCAGCAGTGGGATTTAAGGTGCCGGATTATATCTTTCCCCCAGAACCGCAAGAAGCGATCAATGAGATTATTGGTGATGACGGAGTGTGTTTCATCTCCCATCCTTTTGATCGTAAAGTCCCGTGGACGGATTGGGATATTAAAAGATTTTCCGGTCTTGAGGTATTAAGTTCTTATAGTGAAGCCATGAAAGCCGGTGTTTTAAAGGTGCTGATTTTTCCTTTGAAATACTGGATAAATTCAAAGTATGCGTTATTGAATACTATGGGATACCCTACAGAGAATGTAAAGAAATGGGATTCCTTGAATGCTGACGAATCGCACCGGTATTATGGGATTTATGCATTGGATGCCCATGCCAAATTACCGATTTCAGAAGATATGCAATTAAATTTTCCTACGTATAAATCCATGTTTGAGATCATGACCGTGTATGTAAAAGTTGACAGCGATTTTGAGAAAGATGCCATCCAGGCGTCGTCTGATGTTGTATGGTCTTTAAGGGAGGGGAATTTTTTCAATGTCATCGAAGGGATTTCGGCAGCCAATGGGTTTGAGGCATATTTTACTGAGGAAGATAAGAGAAAACGCATTGATATGGGTGGGTATTCGGCTTCGAGAACAGGTACGCTGGTGATTCATTTGCCTTTTAAGTTTGCTGTTGATGCATATGTTTTAAAGTATGGAAAGAAATACAAACAAATTAAGGGCATCCAGGGCAAAATACTTAAAATAAACGTAAATGAACCGGGTGTTTACCGGGTTGAAGTGTATGTACCCGGGAATACCTTTGATGAATTGCCCTGGATCATGACCAACCCGTTTTTTATTGGGGTAAGTGGAGCGGTTCCCCTACCCTCTTCCCGGGAAAAGAAGGAAATCATACCTAAACGGCTGCTTCAGGAAGCGCAGGATGCGTTTAAAGTGGAAAAAAACAGTGGATCTGAGGGGACTATTGGGTTTGATATGGATAAGAAGAAAAAGGTTAAAATAACCCGTTTTTCTTTTAAATTGGATAAGGACTCTCCGGGGGTTAAGGATTTTTGGTCGGCGATGGCGTTGAGGGAGCGGTTTGATTTTTCGGGGTATAAGGGGTTTGTGTTTGAGGCGCGGTCGGATAAGAAGGGCCGGTTCTGGATGGAGTTCAGGACAAAGTCTGGAAACAAGGATGATGAGACGTGGTATCGTCATTCGTTTTTAGCGGATATGAAGTGGAAGAAGTTTGTTATATCTTTTAATAAGTTTCATGGGTATTTTGGTGAGAACAAGAAGCGCATGCCGGTGTTAACGAGGGTAAATTCGGTTTTTGTTTCGATTAACAATGCTTGTGCGTATCCTGGTACTGAGGGTACGTTGTATTTGAAGCATCTTGGATTATATTAGCCACGGGGATATCAAATTCTTTAAAAAAGCTACTTCCCCCGCGGAAATCCGAAATTCGAAGCACGAAATTCGAAAAAAATTCGAATGATCAAAATTTAAATGACCAAAACGAAAAGAACCTAAAAGTGTCGTATCATGCTGCTTTTGTTTTGAATTTTGAACATTTGGAGTTTGGATTTGTTTCGGATTTCGAAATTGGACTCTGCGCGATTTCGTGCTTAAAAGAAAACAAAATGAAAAGGGCACAGGGAAAGTTTAACCCTTTTCCCTGTGCCCTTCAAAAGGAGAATTTTTGTATGATCAAAAGCCCAGCCAAAACAAACCGTTTTGTTTTAAGTGCCTTTTTCAGGGATATTTCTTATCCCACCTGGGATATCTTTTATTTTTGAAAGGATAACCATTTCCCATGTCAGTTGTTCCATTTTTTTTTCAGCCATTTTTTGTCTTTTGTCCCTAAAATTATTTATACGAAATTTTTTTAAAAAAGGTTTTGTTTTTTTTAAAAAAAAAAAATTTTTTTTGGGGTGATGGGGTATTGGAGTAATGCGGGTATGGGAAGGCGTCCTTCGGACAAATAAACGCCTGCGGCGGGAGAGCTGAAACCCCTTCTAGACGGTGCAGAACGATTTCTAGGTGCTGCGGAACCATTTCTAGATGCTGCAGAACGATTTCTAGGTGCTGCAGAGCCATTTCTAGACGGTGCAGAACGATTTCTAATGGAATCCGGGAAAGTGTCTGAACCGCTGATGAACGCTGATGGGTAATAGTTAAGCTCCAGCCATAAGCCGCAAGCCACAAGCAGAAAGATGAAAACTATAAGCTGTACTTTAATCGAAGATTTACTGCTGTTTAAAGCTTTGGCTGGTGCTTGCTGCTTAATTGTTACGCTGATGGGTATGATGGACTATGATGATATGATGGATTATGAATGGGTTAGGTTGCTAATTCTGTTGTGGGTTTCATCCAGCCTTCTGTTTAACCGATTATTTATTTCATCTATTCGCTTATTCGTCTCGTCTATTCTTCTGCTTAAATCATTTAATAGGGTGAATATGTAACTAATTCGTTCATTGGTTATTTCCAGGGCTAAATGAGGTTCGCACAAATTTGATTTTATCTTATCAAGTTCGGGAATGATTATTTCTTCTACAGCGGTTTTTAGCATTTGAATCTTCATCATTTTCTCCTGGCATTAATATAAGCAAATTATGTTTATTTGTCAATAAGAACCAGTTTTCTTTTTTCTTCTCTTCTCAACTTCTTCGCTTCCTCGCTTCTTCACTTCTCCCTTTCTCAACCTCTCAACTTCTCAACTTCTCAACCTCAGCTCTGGCAAATCCTTTGCCGGATAGCTGGCCAGGCCGTCGGTATAATAGAGGTATTGGAGGGCGGTTTCCGATGAAGGGAGGAATTTATTATCTTTGAATAGGGTAATTGCTTGATTTCCCGGGAGAAGAGTGATGGAATAAATGAGTTTGCCGGTATTGATATCCCAGGTTTTGATGGTATTATCACTGCTCCCGGAAAAAATGAAACGATTATCCGGGCTGATGAACACGGAACGGACCCAATCTGTGTGCCCTTCCAGTGTGTGGTGCAGGCGCCCGGTTTCCAGGTCCCACAATTTCACCGTAGAATCTGAACTCCCGGACACAATCCAGCGATTATCCGGGCTGATGAACACGGAAGTGACCCAACCTGTGTGCCCTTCCAGTGTGTGGTGCAGGCGCCCGGTTTCCAGGTCCTTAATATTCCACAATTTCACGGTTTTATCTTCACTCCCGGACACAATGAAGCGATTATCCGGGCTGATGAATACGGAAATGACAGGATATTCATGCCCCCCAAGGGTTTTTTGCAGACGCCCGGTTTCCAGGTCCTTAATATTCCACAATTTCACCGTAGAATCGTCACTCCCGGACACAATGAAGCGATTATCCGGGCTGATGAACACGGAATTGACAAAACCTTTGTGCCCTTCCAGGGTGTGGTGCAGGCGCCCAGTTTCCAGGTCCCACAATTTCACCGTAGAATCTGAACTCCCGGACACAATGAAGCGATTATCCGAGCTGATAAACACGGAATGGACCCAACCTTTGTGCCCTTCCAGGGTGTGGTGCAGGCGCCCGGATTCCAGGTCCTTAATATCCCACAATTTCACAGTTTTATCTTCACTCCCGGACACAATCCAGCGATTATCCGGACTGATGAACACGGAACTGACAAAACCTTTGTGCCTTTCAAGGGTGTGGTGCAGGCGCCTGGTTTCCAGTTCCTTAATATCCCACAATTTCACGGTTTTATCTCCACTCCCGGACACAATCCAGCGATTATCCGGGCTGACAGCCACGGCATAGACAGGTCCTCGATGTCCCAGGTTTAGCACCGGCAGCAATGCCATCAATTCGGTGTGGGGTTCCCCGGTTCCAAAAAACCGATTATTTTTGTACTGCCTTATGTCGAAATTACTTTTTAAAAAGCCTGCACCGGTAAAATCATTATCTTCTATTTCACAATCGATAAAAGTAGAACCCATAAAATTGGACAGGCTAAAATCGGATTTCACAAAGGTACAATTTTCAAATACACAGCTTTTAAAATCGCAGTGTGCGGCTACTGCCTGTTCAAATTTTACATTCTTAAAAACGGAATGACTGAAATCACTGCTTTTTAACAGGCTTTTCCCAAATGTGATGTTTTCAAACATCGTGTCAGTTAAAATCCCTTTTTCCAATGATGCTCGGTTAAAATCCACGTTTTTAAACACCATCCTTGAGAGTGTCACACCGCTTAAAGCAGCATGCTGCAGTTGAATTTTACCCGGCAGGTGTTGGTCCAGGCAATGTTGGAAATTTTCGGCATCTTTTTCAGAAAATTCCACTTCTTCATTTAAAGAAAATCGTTGATCCAGGCAGCCCATCTTGATAACGGTATAAAATAAAAGCAGGGCATTTTCCGAAATATTCTTTTTATATTCCTGTGCTAACAGCTCAGCCATGGGCTGGATGATTTGATTGTCATTTTCCATTAAATGGCGCAAGAAAAAGATGATTTCCAGGGAAAGACGCCTTAGATCAAGTACTTTTGTATTTCCCTTTAATAATTCCTTTTTAATTTTCCGGGCAATAAAAAACTCCTGGAAAGACTTGTGGGCAAAGGAATAATTGCCTCCCGCGTCCCGTACCAGGAAAGCAGCGGTCCTAACTTCGAAGTCAGCGGCTTCCAGTTCGCGGGTGGTTTTTATTTTGGATTTCAAATGACGGCTGAGTACATCGCTTAAAGCCGTATAATGGATACTTTTTTGTCCTTCCTGCCAGAGTTTGCAGGCCAATCCTTCTACCAATTCTTCTTTACCTTCTTTAATGATTTGAAACCTGTGATCGTCCCTTTCAATCCAACTGAAGGTGTAAACTTCATAGAGGTGTACCACGTTGAATTCAGCCTTGCCATTTACATCAATTTTGGGGAGTGTTTTGACAATCATATCCAGCAGCACCGGCCGGTGTGACAGGTCTTCCAGGTTATAGATGCTTTTGATTTTATAATGAGCGTCTTTCCATTTATTTTTTAATGCCTTTTTAAGGTATTCTTTTACCTGGTGGGGTGTAAATTCCTTTAAATACACGATCTCATATTCGGGCTTATCGCAGACCTCGCGAAGCAGCATGGTGGCATGTTCTGATAATATTCCCACATCCTGTTTCTTTAAAATTCTATCCACTTCGTACTTATCCCGGAAATAATGGGTCCTGGAGGTAAGAATGACTTTGGCCTCCCCTATCACGACTTGATTCAACTGCCGGAAATTATTAAGAGTAATTTCCGCACTGCTCATGGTGGCCATTTCATCAAAGGCATCAAAGATGAGAAGGATTTTGCCTTCTGCAAGCAGTTTTAAAAAGATATCCGCATTCACCGGTTCCACCCCGGCAATTTTCAGTTGCTCCAGAATTAGCGTATGTAAGCTTAATGCTTTTTGACACTGACGTAAATCCACGAAAAAAGGAATGCGCACGCTCCCGGGTTTTTCTTTGTATTCTTTTGCCATATTGTAGGCCAGTTTCCTGGCAAAACTGGTTTTCCCGGTCCCATAGTCTCCCAGGAGAGAAAAATGTTTCCTCTCCGGTTTTGTAAGCCATTTTTGTACAAACTCAAAGCTGTTGATTTCTTTATTTTCCTTTTCCGGGAAGAAATCCTGTTCGATGTACAGGTCTTTTAGCTTCGGTTTATCAGGTGGCGGTGATTCAAAGTCATGTATCACAGCGGTTAGATATTTATCAAAATCCATTAATTCTGCCAATAATTCATCATAGGTGTACAAAATAATCCCATTAGCTTCTGCTGCCAATTTGGCTTCTTTTGCAAAACCGGATCTGGCA
>WVZO01000119.1:27795-30512 GCA_011772425.1 Candidatus Aminicenantota bacterium | reverse complement strand
AACATGGTAAACAGGACAGTGGCTCGCTTTGAGGAAACCGGCCGCCAATTGAGATCAATCCGTGAGGACCTGCGCATGACCCTGGATGCGGTGAGTAAAGAGACGGGCATTTCTCGCAGTTATATTTCTGACTTCGAAAGGGGATTCCGGCTGCCTACATCAAAGTACCTGAGATATCTGCACGACAGCCACCAGGTGAATTTGAATTATGTTTTTGGCAGCGAGGAGCGGAAGTTCCGCATGACAAAAGACAAACCGCCGTATTTTACTAATATTCTGTAAAAACGCGCAAAAAAAACAAAGTTTTTCCGGTTGGTACCTTTCAAATGTCATGAACGACGCCTATAGGCTGGGGACGCCGTCCCCTTTCGGTAAAATGCAGGATGATGTGGATGACTTGCTCTGTTTTATGGCAGAGGTCCCCCATGCGCTTTATTCATTACTGGGCTATTTTACGGAATATAAACTGATGAACAAAGAGGTCATTCAGCGGTACCGCGCGGAAAAAGCAGAGGAATAAAGTTCCAGGTAAATAATTTACAGAAAGCCTGGCTTTATGAATGGTATATCCCCATAAAAAACAAGAATATTTGAGAAAATTCAAGAAAAACTTTTTAAACAAGTCCTGAAACAAGGCCCTGGCGTGAAGCTTCCAGGAAGCGGATATATCCCCGGGGAATCCTCCAGGTAGTTGAATAAAGTTCCAGGTAAATAATTTACTCTCCTCTGCCGGTTGTCCCGGTTTTTCAGGAGCGAGTATATCACAAACTAAATGAGAAAAATTGACAGTCAGAAACTATTTGATCCTCACTCACTCTTTTGATGGTTTTTTTTTGATCTATGGCCATGGATTTGATGTACTCCAATGTTTTTTAAAATTATTTAACATAGCTGAGCGTATATCTTTACCAGCTTTGATTAAGAAACATTGCTTTTTCCCAAACCCATTTAAGCTCGTACCGAGTATTAGCATGATTTTATCATCGATTATGTATCTGTCATGTATGACAGATATTGGTGTCTTTTTAATTTCGATATGTCTCTTAGATCTATTAAAGGCCGAAATCAATTGGCGTAATCTACCAGAGTCTTTTATATTGTGTGTAATTAGTTTAATCTTTACACCATCTTTGCAAGAATCTAAATGCTCAATAGTATTTGTATCAAGATAGGGATCACAAATTCGAATATTATCACCAAGACCTGACAAAAAATCATGAAATGTAATAACGTTCTGTATCGAATTCTCAGGATCAATGACATTGATTTTGCGTACTGTCCGTGAAATAAATTCTCGACCTTTTTCAAGTATAGAAAATTGCCAAGAAAGTTTTCTTTTTCGCCTAATAACAAGGTCTGTATTTTTGAGTAAAATCGAGGATATAGTTTTCCAATGGACATGAATGCCGTAATCATCAAATAGAATTTTTGATATATCAGTTGCAGTCAACCAGCAACTTTCATTTCCGGATTTGATTTCCAAGACAGAAAGTATTTTCTCCAAATTTGAATCCAAGTCATGTACTTTTTTTGATTCTTTCATTTTTTATCAACAGTTTTCTGTTTAGTTTTTTTCCCACCATAACTACCGCGTGATTTTTTTACAATTTCTTCTGGGAATTTATTTGTTACTGCTTCATTTCCGGTATTTGTAACATAATAATGACCTTTTTCTTCATCTAGTTCAGCGATCCATCCAGCCCCTATTGTGGCTTTTATGTCCCTAGGCAAATTTGTTGTAACTTTTTCGCTAGCTTCTTGAAAACTTTTCTTAATTTTTTCCTTTGTAAAATTTTTCTTGTTCTTATGTTTATCTAAAAATACTCCAATAGCAGTAATTTTTTCAATGGCACGTTTAGCTTTACTTTCAACAAGAAATTCTCGTATCGATTTCTTAGGCTTTTCGATTAATTTTGTATTATTTTCATCTGATTGTATTATTGATTGTTCTAAAGGACCTCCAAATGATGTGGAAGTTCTAACACTAATATCATTGGAATTTCCAGTTATAATTAGAACAAGAACTTTATCACCAATCTCTTTTGGCACTTCCTTTTCTAAAGTTATTCCTAGCCCTTCGATTTTCACCTTATACGCTTCGCTTTCTGACATAAGCACCTCCAAAAAAAGTATTTTTCATACATACAATTATACACGTTTCGGTACATTTGTCAATACTGAAATCAAAAAAAATGAAAAACAGAAGTGGACAGAAAAAATAGAAATGGTTAGATGTGAAAAAATCCCTACTCACCTATTTGTTTAAAACACGGTAAGATAGTGATAAAAGGCAGAACCAAATTCAAAATCACATATACGGATCCTGTTATTGGAGTGCAATATTTTTTGAAGACTGGAACAGCAGAAAAAACTCCTTAAAGCCCTTGATAATTGTTTTCTGAATGATTATATTATGTTTAACTTGAATCGGGATGTTCTTTGACTTGTATGTTGGAAAAGGTTGCAAGTGCAAGTTTCAGGTGAAGGGAAAGAAAATCCGAAACCCGAATTTCGAAATTCGAAACAAATCCGAATGACCGAAATCCAAATGACCAAAACAATGCTCCTGCGCTAACGGTGTAATCGCCGCAGGCGTGTAAAACCCGTCCGAAGGACACCTTCCCATCCCCGCATTATTCCAATACCCCATCACCCCAATCAATTGTGAGCGAAGCGAACTATGTTCTAATTTCCCCCTTTGGGGGCTTGATCTCTCC
>WVZO01000119.1:16945-27646 GCA_011772425.1 Candidatus Aminicenantota bacterium | reverse complement strand
ATTCAACCTAATAAATCCCCTCTTGAAAGGTGCATCGAGATGTCGTATAATCCTAATCTGCATTTATCTGCGGCTGAATTTGCCGCAATTGAGGTAAAAAAAACCATGATTCGATTACGTTTTGCACCATCACCAACAGGTTTTGTTCATGTAGGCAACGCCAGGACTGCCCTTTTTAACTTCTTGCATGCCCGGCGGAAAGAAGGAAAATTGGTTCTTCGCATTGAAGATACCGATGTGGAACGCTCCAAAAAAGAATATGAAGAGAATTTAATTAAGGATTTAAAATGGCTGGGCATCGAGTGGGACGAAGGCCCGGATGTGGATGGCGATTTCGGTCCTTACCGCCAGTCGGAACGTATTGAACTTTACCAAAAATATGCGCAGCAGTTGATCGATACCGGACATGCCTATTACTGTTTCTGCTCCCCGGAGGAACTGCAAAAAGAGAAAGAAGCCGGCGCTGAAGGCTATTCCGGGAAATGCCGTAACCTGGACAGCGAAGAATCCAAAAAACGGGTCCAGGCAAGTGAAGAGGCAGCCATACGGTTCAAGATTCCCGGGGATATGTCCATTGTCTTTTATGACCTGGTAAGAGAAAAAGTAACCTTTGATTCCAACCTGCTCCCGGACCCGGTGATTCTTCGGTCCAACGGGATGCCTGCTTACAATTTTTCCGTAGTCATCGATGATCATCTTATGGAAATAAGTGTTGTGATCCGGGGTGAGGATCACATTTCCAATACGGCACGGCAGATTTTGATTTTCGATGCCCTGGGTTTTGAAAAACCCAAGTTTGCTCATCTTTCCATGGTGATGGGAGAAGACAATACCAAACTTTCCAAGCGTCACGGTTCTACTTCCCTGAGTCAGTTCCGGGAAGAGGGCTATCTAGCTCAGGCGTTGTTTAATTACCTGGCTTTGCTGGGATGGTCGCCGGGCGGCAGCTGCAGCGAAGTTCTAACAAAAAATCAATTAATGGAAACCTTTAATATTAAAAAGGTTTCCAAATCCGCGGCCATTTTCGATTATCAGAAACTAAAATGGCTGAACCGGGAGCATGTCCGGCTGGTTGAAGATAAAAAGCTGGGTGAAATGGTGGTGCCATTTCTCCGGCAGGCGGGTTTCGATTTTGAAGAGAATGCCGAAACCATTGATTGGATCGGTAAGGCAGCCAAAGTATTGTCCAATTACAATTACTTGTTGTCTGAGATCGCGGAAGATTTTAAACAGTTCACTATTTTGGAAATGAGCGGCGACATCGCTGACAGCCTTAAAAGTTCTGAAAAATCTTCAAAAGTGATTGCCATCCTTTTCGAGGAAATCAGCAAAATCGATTCACCGGTGGAATTTTCTAAAGTAGCGGAAATCACCAAAAAAATCCAGGCAGAGGAGGGGATTAAGGGTAAAGAGTTGTACCATCCGATTCGGTTGGCTTTAACCGGTAAAGAGTCTGGTATCGAATTGAAGGATTTTATTCCTCTTATTGAAAAGGGATCGGTGTTGGGATTCAAACCAGGGGTGCTTAACATGGTGTCACGGCTGAAAATTTTTTAGCCACGAAGGACACGAAGGGCACGAAGATGACACACCCCGGCTGCTGCGCAGCCACCCCTCTTAAGAGAGGATTTATTAGGCTGAATGTGGCACGATTTGAGGAAGCAAAGTACGATGGTTGACCATGTATGAAAAGTTTTGCGGGGTCCAGGGGCGGTTTTTCAAAAGAGCCCCTGGATACTGGGAAAAATGAATATAAACTCGTTGCATGCTTTGATTGAGGCGCTGCGGGAGAGGATTCCTATTAATAAAGTTTTTATCAGCACTGACAAAAAAGGCAAGCGCATCGATCAGGTGATCAAGCTTTGCCGCCAAAATAGTATCGTATTTCAAATGGTGCCGCCGCAGACCATTAATCGGAAAGCCGGTCCCAATAACCAGGGAGTGTTTGCCGAGGTTTCACCCATTCGCTTTTATACGTTAGAGGACATATTGCAAAACATCAAAACCGGTCTTATCCTGGTTTTGGATGGTATTAATGACACCGGTAACATGGGTGCTATTATTCGCAGTGCAGTGGCAGCGGAAGTGGATGGTATTATTATACCGCAGCGAAATTCGGCACCTATCAATGAAACCGTATTAAAAACCTCGGCCGGGAGTTTGGTGAAAGCTAAGATTGTTCAATCCAAAAATTTAGTCAGTGACATTAAAAAATTGAAAAAAAACGAATTTTGGGTTGTAGGTACGGTGAAGGAGCGGGAGAAGCGTGTGGCTTATTACGATTACGATTTTACGGTTAACACGGCAGTGATCATGGGCAGCGAACACAAAGGCATGTCACCGCTGCTGAGGAAGAATGCCGACTTGTTGATATATATTCCTCATTCTGAGGATATTGATTCGTTGAATGTTTCTGCGGCGGCGGCGGTTATTCTTTTTGAGGCGTTGAGGCAGAAAGAAAAATAAGCGCTAGTCCTCGAATATTTTAAACGGCTTGGTGTCGTCCTTAGTTTTGGTTTCACCTTCTGCCCCTGACTCCATAATAGTATCTATATCTTTAAACTCCGCTTTGGTGGCAGAGATTCCCAATGTGCGACCTGCCAGGTCATCCAACCGGACAGTCATGTCAGCCAATTCTTTGTGAAGTTTCCCCAACCCTATGGGTTTGTCTTTTTCAACCTCCACATGGGCCTTTGCCACCAATTGCTGCGCCTCTTTCAAAATACTCCCCTCCAGGAAAACATTGCGAATGTACTGTTCAATGGTGAAAACATAGTTCAATATCTCTTTTCTAATTTTTATTGCTTCTTTAGCAATCAAATCCACATCCGCTGCCGGGACGATGTCCGGTAGGAATTTTTCCGTGTCAACCTCATTCGCTTGTTCCACTACCGGGGCTTCAGCAGGAACAGGAGCAGTCGCCTCGGGTTCAATCTCTAAGTTGATTAACTGCTCTTCCATGGCCGCCAGTTTCCTATTGATCTTTTCCAGTGCTTCGGCATCCTCTTTCTCCATTTCAACTTTGGCACCTTTAATTAAGCCCTTGCACTCAGCCGCCAGTTGAGCATCCACATTGGGAGCTTCCAATATCTTCTGGATGGAGTAAATATAATTAAAAACCTTATTCTTGATTTCTATTAATTGTTTTTTCTTCAGGTCTGCCTGTTTATATTTTTCAGCACTCTTTTTGATGGCTGCGATTTCTCTATCGCTCAACAGGCCGGAGTGGGTAACCAGGACTTCTTTTTTGCTTTTGGTGGAAAGGTTGATGGCACTTACCTTTAGGATTCCGTTGATGTTAATGCTGAAGGTAACTTCGATCCTGGGAACTCCTTTAGGCGCGGGTTTAACGCCGGTGAGGATGAATTTTCCCAGGAATTTGTTTTCTTCGGCGATCTCTCGTTCACCTTGATAAATCTTTATCTCTACTTCTTCCTGGTTATCTTCCACGGTTGAAAACACCAGGCTGCGGCTGGTAGGGATAGTGGTATTGGCCTCGATGACCCGGGTAAACGTACCACCATAGGTCTTTACTCCCAATGCCAGGGGTGTCACATCTAAAAGCAGGATATCTTTACTCTCCCCTTTGACAATAGCCCCTTCAATGGCAGCACCCATTGCCACAATTTCATCCGGGTTGACCTTTTTGTTGGGTTCTTTGTTAAAAAAGGCTTTGACTTTTTGCTGAACCAGGGGAATCCGTGTAGATCCTCCCACCAGCAGAACTTCATCCACTTTATCGACGCTCAGGTTCGCACTGTTCAGGGCCCGTTTACAGATTTCAATGGTTTGATCGACTTTTTCTTCTATGAGCTCCTGGAATTCTACCCGGTTAACGTACCTGGAATAATGGATCGCCCCCTCATCCGAGTCAGCGATAAAAGGCAAATTGATTTCGCACTCTTCCATGCCGGAGAGTTCTTTTTTGATATTTTCTGCCGCATCACGGATTCGCTGCACTGCCATTTTATCTTCGCTAAGATCGATCTGGTATTCCTGTTTAATCTCTTCCACGAATTTGTCCATCAACAAAATATCGAAATCATTACCTCCCAGGTTGATATTTCCCGCTGTAGCCAGGACTTTGATGACCTCATTCTGAACTTCCAGCACGGAGATATCGATGGTTCCGCCGCCGAAATCGTAGACCACGATGTTGGATTTTTTGGTTAGATCAATGGAGTATGCCAACGATGCAGCAGTGGGTTCGTTAATGATTCGCATCACATTAAAACCGGCAATTTCGCCCGCATCTTTGGTAGCCTGCCGCTGACTGTCATTAAAATAAGCAGGAACCGTAATAATGGCACCCTCAATGACATCATGCAAATGCTCCTCGGCTGCTTCTTTTAATTTCTCGATAATCATGGCCGAGATCTCTTCCGGTGAAAATAGGATGTCATTGATTCTTATTTTTAAGGTATCATCTTCTCCTTCAACGATTTGATAATTAAATTGGTATAAGTAAGGTTTTACTTCTGAAAATCGTTTCCCCATCAACCGTTTAACAGAGTAGATGGTGTTCGTATTGGTAATCAACTGGCTTTTGGCCGGATTTCCCACCAGGCGGTCGCCCGCATGGTTAAACGCTACCATTGACGGTAACAGCCGCTCACCTTCCGGCGTCAAGGCGATGCTGGGATGACCGCCTTCATAAAAAGCAGCTGCAGAATTTGTTGTTCCCAGGTCAATCCCTATTACTTTACCCATTTATCAATAACCATTATCCGTTTTATGTTTGCAGTACCCCAATTATTATCATACTGCAAAGTAAAAGTCAACTCTTATCAGCACAATTTAAAAAATTCCTTAAAATTAACAATAAAGCAGACCACAGGACCCGGTTTTTTCCCAAAAAAAATTAAAAATACCGTCGAATGGTAAAAGCGGTTTTTAAACTGGATTATTTGTGGTATAATAATGATGCTAACGAGGAAAAAAATGAACAATAAGAATATGAAAGAGATGAAACCAAAAGCACCCAAAGGGATCATGTTCTGGATTGTTTCGCTGATAATCATAATATTCCTATACAATCAAATAAACAGTTTCAGTGAAAAAAAACAGGAAAAGCTTAACTTTTCCGAATTTATGAACAAAGTCGAAAGTGGTGTAGTGAGTACAGCATACATCGATTCCAATATAGTAAGAGGAAAATTGGCACATACCGATGGGCCGCGGAAATATAAAACCGTGATACCGCCAGATTATCCTGACTTTATAAAAATACTTCGCAAACATGGAGTTTCCATCGAAGTGGAACCGCTGCATAAGAATGAATTGTTGTCTTTGCTCCTGTCCTCGGCTCCTTTTGTCATTCTCATTGTTTTCTGGATCATATTTATGAGGCAGCAGGGAGGAGGTAAGGCCTTTTCCTTTGGAAAGAGCCGCGCGCGGTTGTTTACCGGTGAGAAAGAAAAAGTTACCTTCAAAGATGTGGCTGGCATAGACGAAGCCAAAGAAGAACTGGAGGAGATTATTGAATTCTTAAGGGATCCCAAGAGATTCCAGCGTTTGGGAGGTCGCATCCCCAAAGGAGTGCTGTTGGTAGGGCAGCCGGGAACCGGTAAAACCCTACTGGCCAGGGCTATTGCCGGAGAGGCAAAAGTGCCATTCTTTTCTATTTCAGGTTCTGATTTTGTAGAACTGTTCGTAGGAGTTGGTGCGTCACGGGTCAGGGATTTATTTGAAGAGGGTAAGAAACACTCTCCCTGCTTGATATTTATCGATGAAATCGATGCAGTGGGTCGCCAGCGTGGAGCCGGATTGGGCGGTGGTCACGATGAAAGAGAACAAACCCTGAACGCACTCTTAGTAGAAATGGATGGTTTTGCCCCCAATGCCGGAATCATTATTATTGCGGCTACCAATAGACCCGATATCCTGGATACTGCGCTGTTGAGACCTGGACGCTTCGATCGACGCATTACCGTACCCACCCCGGATATCAAAGGCAGAGAAGAGATATTTAAGGTTCATACCGCCAAAGTACCCCTGGCTAAAAGTGTTAACCTTAAAGTATTGGCCCGTTCTACCCCGGGGTTCACCGGTGCCGATATTGCCAATATGGTCAATGAAGCTGCACTCTATGCGTCGCGCAAGGAAAAGAAAAAAATCGAAATGAAGGACTTCGAATTCGCAAAAGATAAAGTCTTGATGGGGACTGAAAGACGCAGTATGATCATTTCGGAGGAGGAGAAACGGCTGACTGCGTTCCATGAAGCTGGACATGCGCTGCTGGCTGCTGTGGAAAAGGAAGCCGACCCAGTTCACAAGGTCTCCATTATCCCCCGGGGCATGGCCCTGGGTGTTACCCAACAATTACCCTTAAGCGATAAATACTCTTACTCCAAAGACTACTTGGATGCCCAGCTTCGCGTTCTCATGGCCGGACGTATCTCTGAAGAAATTTTCTTAAACACCGTAACCACCGGTGCAGGCAATGATTTTGACAAGGCCACGGCTATCTCACGGCAAATGGTCTGCGAATGGGGAATGTCTTCCCTGGGACCCATTCGGCTGGGACAAAAAGATGATATGCTCTTCCTGGGAAAAGACCTGATATACCATAACGAATACTCCGAAGAAACCGCCCGAAGAATCGACGAAGAAATATCCAACATCATCAATGACGCCTATGAGAAAACAAAGGAAACCATACTTAAATATAAGGATAAACTGGAAAAAATCGCCAATTACTTGCTGGAACGCGAATCCCTCTCATCCAAAGAAATTGATGATATCATTAACGGCATTGAACTGGAGCCCATAAACAACACCGACAACAAAACCGAAAATGAAGAAAAACAGGACAATAAAAATAATGAAGAAGAAGAAACCAAACTGGGAAAAAACCCAACCATAACCGTCACCAGCAGTTCCATTGTCAACGCAAACGCAGCCAACAGCCGGAGATAACCAAAAATAAATGATCGACTATATCTTTAATGCCTTTTCGAAATTCCGTCTCACGGATGTTATTGATATCCTTTTCTTGTTTCTCCTGTTTTACTACCTTTTGCTGCTGATAAAGGGCACCAAATCCTACCAGATGGCAGTGGGATTGCTGTCCATCTTCATTATTGCTCTTGTTGCCGGGGAGCTAAAACTCACCGCCTTTTCTTTCATTTTAAATAACTTTTTAACCTACTTGATTTTTGCCATTATTGTATTGTTCCAGGATGAGCTGCGGGAAATGCTGGCAGAAATCGGGAGTCGGCTGCGAACCAGGTATGTATCAAAGAAATCCGATGTCTTGGATGAAATTCTCAACACAGTTGTGGCCTTATCCCTGACAAAAGTCGGTGCTATTATCGCCATTGAACGGGAAATAAAAGTTAAAAATTATGTCAACAAACCGGTAAAAATTGATGCCCGTGTCGACAAAGACCTGCTGTTAACCATATTTACTCCCAATTCACCCCTGCATGACGGTGCAGTAGTGATCAGTAAAGACAGGATTGAAGTGGCCCGCTGTTTTTTTCAACTGCCCCCTATGCTGGATATAAGCTCTGGCGGAACCCGGCACCTGGCGGCTATTGGGATCACACAACAAACCGACTGCATTGCCATTGTGGTTTCGGAGGAGACCGGGAAAATGTCCCTGGCAGTCAACGGAGAATTGATCCGGGGGCTGGACAGAGAAGGATTAAAAACCAGGCTCCAGCATTATGTATAGAGCTATGAGTATAAAAAAATTTATTTTCAAAAACCTGGGGCTGCGGATCGCGGCCCTGATCCTGGCAATCCTCTTATGGGTATGGATAGCCGGAAAAGAACGCTCCTATTCGGAAAGAACCATGGAAGTCAACGTGGAATACTTCAATGTGGCAGCTAATATCGATATTCGCAGTATCAACCCGGATAAAGTACGACTAAAAGTGCGAGGCATTTCAAAGGAATTAAACAAAATCGAACCCGAAGACTTTAGAGTAAGAGTGAACATGCAGGGGATTAGAGAAAGTGCCCTGTTCAGCCTCGATACCGAGAGTGTCCTGGAATATCCCGAAAATATTGAAGTCATCTCTCTCTACCCCAAACGGATCGAGATCACGGCAGCTGAACTGATTACCCGTGAAGTTCCCATAAGGGTTCGCTATAAAGGCCGAATGAAACCAGGGATCATTCTTCGGGGTAGACAGTGGGTCCCTGAAAAAGTCAAAATCTTTGGTTACAAATCTCAAGTGATGGATATTAATATAATAGAAGCTGCCGAATGGGTGAATCTGGCGGACATCGAGACCAGCCAAATCATCAGGATCCCATTAAAAAAAGAAAAAGAAATCCTAAAATTTGTAGATACAGACAGTGTCGAGGTCCATATCACCGTTGAAAACAGGAATAAACCCAAACAGAAAGACCAGGACAAGAACAAAAAAGAAGAGAAGAGTAACCAATAACATAAAAAAAACGTTGTGGCTAAAAACAAGAAGGAGATTGACATGAGATTGGCAGTGAATATTGATCACATTGCAACATTGAGGCAGGCCAGGATGACCAATGAGCCGGACCCGGTCTATGCTGCGGCCATTGCAGAACTGGCCGGAGCCGACGGTATTACCATTCATTTGCGCCAGGACAGGCGCCACATCCAGGAAAGAGATCTCGAATTATTACGAGCATTTATTAAAACAAAATTAAACCTGGAAATGGCTATGTCCATGGAAATGGTTAAAATTGCTTTGAAACATAAACCCGATGTCTGCACATTGGTTCCTGAAACCGCAGACGAAGTCACCACCACCGGTGGGCTGGATGTTTTGATGTATACCGATAGAGTGGAGGAGGTAGCGGGAAACTTGCATGCCGCAGGAATCGAGGTTTCCGTTTTTATCGATCCCAATATCGATCAAATAAAAGCCTGTTACAAGTTGGGAATTAAGACCATCGAGATTAATACAGGCGAATATGCCAAAAACTGGAATACCAGTTATGCCAAACTGGACCTGGATAAAATAAGAAAATCCGTGGAGTATGCCCGGAAGGTGAATTTAAAGGTCCTTGCCGGTCATGGGATAACCTACCAAAATATCACACCCATTGCGGCTATCGAGGGTATCGAGGAATTAAATATCGGGCATTCGATTATTGCCAACTCCACCTTCATGGGCCTGGAAAAAGCGGTTATCCGCATGAAAGACCTGATCAGGAGAACAAGTAGGCAGTAGGCAGTGGGCAGTTGGCAATAATTATTTAACGCGGTAATTAATGCCCAGATAAAATTTTAACCAGTGGTCGCTGACTTTGCCATTGTCCAGGTCCAGGAGTTCTCCATTGAAAAGTCTATGGTACACCCCGGCAATAACGAGATCTATTTTTTTGGACAAAATAAATTCAACACCGGTACCACCCAAAGCCCCCAGGCCGGTGGTTTCAGTGCCGACGATCCTGTACGTTTGCCTGCTTTCAATAAACACGTTATTGTATTCCCGGTAGTACATGAAAAAAACCCCTGTTTGCCAGAGAAGCTTTACCCCTTTTAAAAAGCGATGTTTGTAAGCGGCAATGGCATTCACTCCAATCATTGAATCACTGTAAAGGCCCATATCAGGCCCGTAGTAGCCTCCATAACCAGGGCCATAATAGTATGGGCTGTACGGGTAACCACTAGATCCAAAGGTAGTGGTGAACAGGAACCGCCCATAAAAACCCTTGCTCAATTGGAATTCCACCCCCAAATCCACCATTGGTTCATCAAAAAAGAAAGTGGCCACTCCAAAAGCCCCTGATATATTGACCCGTTTTTTCCCGGCAGATACCGGGGTGGTAAGTGAAATTGAAAGGAAAATGAACAGCGACACCAGCAGCACCGCCTTGTTTATTCGTTTCATTTTTATTTTTATTCTCATCTGGAACTCCTCATTAATTCAAAAGGAATATTATTCCGGGAAATAGAGTAGCAATTTTAATACCGCTGAAAACCGGTAAAAAGCGCTTATAGATGTCCCATCCTGATGACAAATTGTAAATAAAAGAGGACAGTAGGGCAGGGGGCAGGGGGCAGTTGGAAGAGGAGAAAAGAAGAAAAAAGGAAAAGGTGGCGATTTTGTCTTGATTTTCAATCCAGAATTCCTTATAATACTAATCTAATGGATATTGACTTTGAAAAGAATGCAGTACCGTTCGGGATGCGATTAAGTCCTGGGCAGGCACTATCATCTAAATCAGCCAAATATATTTTTATAATAAAAAGCTAAAGGAGAAGGATAATGAAAAAGACTATCTTGTTGCTAGCATTGTTTAGTTTGATTGTAGTGCTGACCTCGTGTAAAAAAGCCGAGGAAATAACTATAACAAAATATTTCCAGGCGATGCAGCATAACGATAAAGACACGATGGCAGCAATGGCAGTTGAACCAAAAGCGATTAAATTCAAATCTTTTAAGGTGGTTTCTGTGGATGAACCAGTGGAGAAGGGACTGGAACTCCCCGCCATGGAACAAAAACTCAAAGAAATTGACAAACAGAAAAAAGAACAGTTCAATGTCGCATTGGATAAGAGCGATGTCGTCGAGGAATTAAAAGATGAATTGGCAGAGACACGCAGAAGAGCCAGACGGGCTGAACTGCAAAAACAACTGGAAACAGCACAAGCAGAGGCCGATAAAGAAAGAGATAACTATATAGCACTCAACAACTGGCTCATCCAGATGAGGAAAGACATCGACACTGAAAAGAATGTGATCTTCAAATCAACTGGGA
>WVZO01000119.1:0-16907 GCA_011772425.1 Candidatus Aminicenantota bacterium | reverse complement strand
CCCCATCAACGGCCGGATGATTATTATAAAAATCGCAACTCCTGAAGAGTATGAACAAGAGCTAAAACAACAGGAAGAAGCGGAAAAGACCGAAAGCGTAGAGGTCAGTGAACCTCAACCCACAGAAGAAAAAGGCGTAGGTCAGTAATAGGCACCAGGAATTACAAACGTAGTGTTGCCAGAGGCACAGCCTATAAGTGTACCGCTATAATGCAGGTGCGCCTCCTTCGTAGTCCCTAATCCACTATTTTCACTTATTCCTAAAACGGGAGGAGGACGGTTGTTTCTTCTCTTTAATAAAGGCGACATCATCCAGGATATCAATGGTTCGGATGGTGGAATCCCTGGTAATGACAAATCTCTGTTCCTTTTCTTTTATAATAACAGACTCCGGCGAGCTTTCTTTATTGGTGGTCACTCTAAGCTTAAGAGGAAAAATAAAATCCCTATCCGGCTTCTCCCCTAACTGTTTGATGGAGATGACGACTTTCTTAAACTCTTTTTTGTCATATTCTTTGTCATCCTCCAGCAAACGTAATTCCACCAACGGGATTGCCCGGGAATAGACCCATTTCTGAAAGAACTTCAGCAGCATATCATCGTTATTGCAGAATTGGCGGATGAATTGCCTAGATGTAATACTTCTGTATCTATATTTATCCAGCACAGATCTCAGCCTCCGGGTAAATTCTTTTTCTCCAATTAGATCCATCAGCATCAAGAACACTAATGCACTTTTATTGTAAACCACACTCTGGTAGGCTTCATATTTTTTTTCCAGTAAATTAATGCGACTGCCGTAGATGATGGGACCTGTGTCGCTGTAGCGGAAAGCCCATCGTTTTAATTTCCTGATGAATCGATTAAATCGTCGTTCCGAAACTGAAACTGTATGTTTTAGAAAATAAAGGACGGAAAAGTGAGCCAACCCTTCGGTAATCCATACATCCTGGTAAGACGTCCATGAAATCACTCCTCCCCACCATTGATGCGCCAATTCATGAATGATATGGTCTTCAGACCGGTCCCGGATCAAAATGGGGCTGAATTTTTTGGGGTCTATCTTAGCATCAAGGGTGATGTACATGGCAGGACCAATAACTTTCTTTTTAGGCGTAGGTAAATTAACGATAATGAAACCATTGTTGCTCACCCCACCTTCCTTTTTCCCCTGTTTCAACAGGATATTGATGGTTGATAAATCTATGGGACCAAAGGTGCGGATAAACAGGTTGGCAGCCTCTTTTATTTCAGAAAGGTTCAGGTTTTTGGGAAACCCAAAGGAATTCGGGATATAGAGATGGATGGGAATTTGTGCGTCCACTTTTTGGGCCAGTTTAAAATTACCGGTGATCAGTGAAATACCTTTTGAGGCTTTACTGGTATACCTAAAGACGGTGGCATTTTTAACTTTTTTTTCCACCAGGTTACCGGAAACCAGGCAGTTTAAGTGCTCAGGGACAGTGACCGTGATATCGGTTTTAAAGAAATCACTCCCGGGGTTGGGATAAAAATTATGGGTTTTGGATAAGAAATAAAACATATCCCCGCTGTCTCTGCTGTCCTTGGGAACTGGTTCTTGTTTGAGTTTGAATAATTCAAAGTTTTCCCGGGTGGGCCTGATATAGCCATTATAATAAAGCGCAAGGCTTTTGGATTCAGATCCCATCAGGTAGTATTTATCTCTTTTTCTAAATACATTCAGTCCCTTGGAATTCAAATCCAGGTTACCCACCAATTTGAGTCCCGGACCCAGTTCCAGCATCCGCAAATTGGAGGGTTCTTTGTACATTATCATGGTGGTTCCTGAAATATAGTTTTTCCAGGGATTAAAGAAAATGCTTAATTGGACCTCTGAGACCTGTTGTTTGGGGATAAAACTTAATTTTAGTCCTTTATACAGATTATAATTTAGTATCAACCGGTTATCTTCAGACACTGCCAACCGCGTGTCCGGCACCAGGTTCTGGTTATAGGAATAATAATAGAAAGACTTTTTGTCCTTTTTAAATACCACTAAATTGGTTTCCTGGGGAAACGGCAGGTACCAATATTCATTGAATTGCTTGATTTCGATTCCATAAGCGTCACGGTACATATGATACAAGGATTGCAGATCCTTATCCAATAAAGTCACTTCACCGGAGGAAACCAATCCATCTAAAAAATCCTTTTGGGTCAATATGAAAATCCCGGTTTGACTCTTGTGTGTGAAATAATCCCGCTTGAAATTTCGGATTAACGTTAACCGTTCCTCCCTGTCGTCCGGTTTGATATAAAAATTCCATTTTCCTTTAAAAAGGACTAACCAATCAAAGGGAACAGTTTCGTAAAAATAACCATTGATAAAATTAAGCTTTGCATTGCCAACAGTTAGGGTAACATTAACAGCCCTATACTTTTTGAATTTTTCGATGAAATACAACGGCCGGATCTGGTTTCCTATCTTCAGGCTGGAATACTTGCCTTCTTTTTCCTGGAACGTAATCACACCAATCTCCCCCTGATGGGTGAATTTTACTTTATAGGTCAAGTTGTTGAGTTGGGACGTAATAATTTTAATGGATTTACTGGTGGAAAAATAGTCCTCCAGGTTTCGATAGCTGTCATCAGAAAAAAATGCCGGCAGCTCTTTCCATCTGCCTTCTTCGATCAGAATCTTTAATGTTTGTGCCGATGTTGATGCTGATGTTGACGTTGGCTGTGGCTCTTGCCCGTACACATTTACAGCACTATCCAGGTTAACGAATCCGAATTCCATTACCCAGATAAAACATACCGCTAACCATAGGTTTAATATTTTCTTCATCATACTATATAATATACCTGTATTGGGAAAAAAAATCAACCACTAGATTTTCAAGGCCTACTTTTTTATGGAAAAGTTGCGGTCAGAAAAGTCATTGATAGATAGATTCTTTAACCAGCGGATTCTTATCCGGTAATCGTTTCCTTCCGGCAGGGTTCCCGGGATCTTCCAGGGGAAAGAGCCGTTATTATCGGTTTGTCTGGATATCACAGAATGTTTGATTCCTTTTTTATAAAGCACTATGACCACCTTTCCGTCTACGCCTGTTGATTGCCACTTGATGGTTACGCTGCTGTTACTTTTAAGAATTTCTCCTCCATTGGGATATAAGACTTTTATGGAAGTCCCCGCCACTAGAGCACTTGCCACTACCAGCAAAAAAAAAGCGACGGAAAATATCGGCAAGACAACAGGCGTTGGTTTCATGGTTCTCATACTAAATACATAAGAGTTGCCCCCTCAATATCTCAGCAAAAAAAATTTTCTTTTGGGAATTCTATCTTATTTGCTACTATCTTGCTTTTCTTTTTTAATATTTTCCAGGAATTGTTTGTATTCGTTAAGGTCCGGTGAAGTGGGGAATTTTTCTACCAGTTTTTGGTAGGTGGCAATAGCTTTGTCTAAGTCGTTGCAATAGTAATAATAGTTCCCCAGGTGCATGTAAGCCATTTCCAAATTGTCCTGCAATTGAATCGCTTTTGTAAGGTAGGTTTCGATATTTTTTTTCTTTTTTGACAGTTCAGCGATTTTGTCTTTTTTACCTTTTTGCTCTTTGTCATGTAATATTTTGTCGGTATCTTTTTGCAGGAGACTCATATGACTGGCACCCAGCAAGAGATTGGCAATCGGCAGTAATTGACTGTGGGCGCTGCTGGTTTCCCCCAATTCCAGGAACTTGACAAGATATTCAATGGATTTCTCATGATCTTTTACTATATTTGCATTGATTCCGATTAAGTAGTGCATCGATATATATAACTGGGGAAAATCTATTTCCACTTCAGGGTACTGGAGCAGTTTGAGAAAATATTCATTGGACTCTTTTGCTTTTCTCAGGTTAACATAGTTAATCCCAACCTGGTAGAGGGTCTGCAAAACCAATTTTTTATCTGCCGCTTCAACCCCCGGCAATCCCACTAATTTTTGGAAATATTCATTTGACCTGGCGTAATCTTTCAACCTGGTGTAATTGAGACCGATTTCAAAAAGTGCTTCCCTATAAAGCTTACCTTCTTCCAGGCTTTCAATACCAAGGATATCCACAATTTTTAAGAGATATTCCTGGGCTTTTTTAAATTGTCGTTGGGCGATCGAATCCTTGCCTATTTTCAATAAAACGCTGCCAAAGAGTTGTTTGGGTTCAGCAGCATTGGGATCCAGGGTAATGGCTTTTTCCATGTTTACAACAGCTTCATCAAACTTTTTTTGTTCTACCAGGACGCGGCCCATGCCAAAATAAGCAGCAGCATACTCCGGTGCGATTTCTATGGCCTTGTTGTAGCCTTCCAGGGCTTTATCGTACTTTTTATCACTGAGAGCCTTATCCGCCTTTTTTACTAATTTTAATGCTTTTTTGGGTACTGCGTTTTCATCTCCGGGATTATCGGGTGCAGAGGCGAAAACAGCTGTCCCGTGAACAAGGAAAAGCATGACTATCAAAGCAACAAAACATCTTTTTCTCATATCAAATCTCCTTTTTGGTTGCGAATTTTTTGTAATTATAGAATTTCAGGTTGCCAGTATACCATTTTTTCCTATAAAAGTAAAATAAAAGAAGAAAGAGATAACAGTAATTCTGAATCTGGGTAATGGATACGAAAGGGAGTGAAACTGTGCCGGGACGCGGAATCGAACCACGGACGCAGGGATTTTCAGTCCCTCGCTCTACCTACTGAGCTATCCCGGCAGACCGGCAAATTAATGCTAGATTATAATTAAAATTAACATTTTAGTCAAGTATTTTAAAAAAGTTTTTTGTATACTCTAATTTACAAATTGTATTCTCTGGCTTCACAAGCTGGCGAGTCCATGGGTTCAATTTTCTGAACGAATTATCCAATTATTTGGACTCAAGAGGATTAAATTAGCGCAGAATCCATTATAAGCAGTATTCCCTGGTTATTTTGCCATGGCACTATTATTGCTAACATTGATACAAATAAAAATCAGGAGGTTTAGTTTTAATGATCAAACACAAATTTACCGTTCTTGTGGTTGCGGCCACTCTCTTGTTTGCTGGGATCCTCTTCAGCCAGGAACAAACCGGTGGAATTTTGGGAACAGTGGTATTGGAAGATGGCTCTGTGGTTCCTGGAGTTGCGGTTGAAATAAAGGGGCCAAAACTCATTGGTACCAAGTCAACGGTAACCAATGAAAATGGAGTTTACCGGTTGATGGGAATCCCTACCGGTATTTATGAGGTTACATTCAGCCTGGAAGGTTTTAAGACGAAAAAGCGAAAAGGCATTCGCGTAGACTTAGGTAAAGACTTTAAGCTGAATGTAATCATGGAAACCGGTGAAATACGAGAGGAAGTGGTGGTAACGGGTCAGATCCCGGTGGTGGACGTCCGAAAGAGCGCGACAGCCATGAGTGTGCATATGGATACCTTTGCCAGGCTGCCCAAAGCCAGCCGGAACTTTCTTGCTGTAGCGGCTCAGCAAGCAGGTGTTAACTATGAAAGGGAGTTTGATAACACCGGTAATCAAGATGGCTGGGACGTTGAGACAGGCACGGCAATTTCCTTTGATGGTGCCAGTGCTTCGGAAAACACCTTTTTTATCGATGGTGTGAATACCACCACCATGGAAGGCGGCGTTTCCGGGAATAACATTAATCACGACTTCGTTGAAGAAGTCCAGATGAAATCCAGTGGATACGAGGCTGAGTACGGCGGTTCCCTGGGTGGTGTTATTAATGTGATCACCCGGAGCGGAGGAAATGAATTCCACGGCGACCTGCTCATGTATTACGATTCCGACTGGCTGCGGGGCGAGCCCAGGGACCTACTGCAATTGAACCCCATTGACAGTACAAAAGCCGAATATTCCGATTACAGCACCGACAAATGGAATCGTTATGAGCCGGGAATAGCCCTGGGTGGATACATCCTTAAGGACAGGCTGTGGTTTTTCGCCTCGTTTATGCCTCAATGGCGAACCCGGGTTCGTAAGGGTGTATTTATTTCCGACCCGTCTAAAGATGGTACAGAGTTCACGTTTAAGGACACCCGCTACAATGGGTCCGCCAAGATTACGGCTGCCATTGGCAAAAACCTGCGCGTAAGTCTCAGCGGTACAATGAATTACCGTGAGCAGGAGAACCAGCTGCCCAGTCAGGATGGTTCCGACAATCCGTCGCCAGGCAACCTTGAAGGCTGGGAAAATTGGGCATGGAAAGATCCCGGTGTCACGGCTGCTCTGAACCTTGACTATTCCATTGGCAACAATGCGTTCTTTACCCTTTCCGGTGGATATTTCCGAACCAACTCCTACTTCTCCGGTATTAAAGACCCCCCCACCCCCCGTGTTCTAATGCAGTATTCCAACTACGACGTCCCGGGTATGCCGGACGAATTGAAACGGCCAAGGTACTGGTCAAATGTGACCTGGGCCTCTTTGTCTGAAAACCTCAAAGACATCAGTCGTAAAATGTCAGCCAGGGGAGACTTAACCCTCTATTTTAACGCCGCCGGTGAACACGTTATGAAGATGGGACTCGGTTGGAACCAGATTTTTGCGGATCAGTTTAAGTCTGCTATTAAAACGGAATACTGGAGATTCTGGTGGGTACAACCGGACGGCACCAATGCCACTTATACCACCGGTGACGGTACCGTGCATAACACCACCTATGGGTACTGTCGTGAGTTCGGTCCCTACGGAACCATTGCCGACCTGACCAGTGACCGGTTTAATGTTTACCTGCAGGACAGTTGGACCATTGGTGACAAATTCACCCTGAACTATGGTGTGCGCCTGGAAAAAGAGGACATGCCGTCGATGGATGACGCTCACCCGGAGGCAGCATTTACCTTTGATTTCTTTGACAAAATCGCCCCCAGGGTGGGTTTTGCCTATGACGTCAAAGGCGATGGCAACACCAAAGTCTTCGGCAGCTTCGGCATCTACTACGACGTGATGAAGATCGACATGGCCGTGGGTGCCTTTGGCGGCCTGGTATGGCATGACGCCTGGTACGATATCGGTACATTGGATTGGACCCTGTATTTAAACGAAGTGGGTGTCATGTTCACCGGCGACACCTCGCCAATCCTGGGAGGTCAGTTATATGAAACCATGAATCACCGTGCGCCCGGTTGGGACAGGATTCAACCGGATATGGAACCCTACAGCAAGATGGAACTCTCCCTGGGATTCCAGAAGAAGCTCAATGACGACCTGGCATTTACCGCCAGGTTCCTGCATCACCGCATCCTGAATGTCATCGAAGACATCGGTGTTGAAATCGGCGGCACTGAATACTACTACTACGGCAATCCCGGTTCGGACTGGATTAACGAAATCTACGCGCAATCCGCTGCCGGGGGCTATATTCCCCCGGGCAGGACCTGCCCCAAACCCACCCGTACATATTATGCGGTGCAGTTGAGCCTGGACAAAAAGTTCAGCAACAACTGGCTGGGTGGAGCGAGCTTAACCTGGAGCAGCCTCAGGGGCCTGATTTCCGGACTGGCCAGCTCGGATGAACACGGCAGACAGAACCCCATGGTGCAGCGGTACTTTGACCTCTGGTTCCTCCACTATGACTCCCATATGGACCTGTTGACAGGGCCTCTGCCCACCGACCGTCCCCTGGACCTCAAATTCTATGGTGCCTACACCTTCGATTTCGGACTGACCCTCGGTTTCACCGGGTATGGCAAAACCGGTACCCCCCTTTCCAGTGAATTTATGCTGAATAACCAACAGGGTTGGTATCCCAATGGACGGGGTGACATGGGTAGATCCCCCTTCCTGTGGCAGCTTGACTTCTATGCCGAGTACATCATTAAACTGGGCGGCAGGATGAACCTCAACCTCAATGCCAATATTACCAACCTTACCAATAACAAAATCGCCCAGAGGATATACAACAGGTTGTACGCCAACCGCTACGATCTATCCAATGAGGAAATTGTTGCCGGATTCGATGTGGCTGAACTGATGGCGGACAGGGGTTTGACTGTTGATCCCAGGTACATGATGGACCACTACTTCCTGCCTTCGATTTCTGTAAGATTGGGGGCCAAGTTGAGCTTCTGATTCTAAGAAGAAGTCCCAAAGTAAATCGAAAATAAGAAACCCTCCCGGCGAAAGCCGGGGGGGTTTTTTTAAGAGCAAAATTGAACCTCCCAAAAAAAACGTTCGTGGGGCTGCTCTGTGTTTTACTCCTGGCCCTGCTGGTGCGCATTATTTATATCCACCAACTTAAAGATAGCCCGTTTTTCACCAATCCTGTCGTGGATTCGTTAGAATATCACAAAATGGCAGTTAACATCTCAAAAGGAGAATCCCCCAGGGATGACGCCTTTTATCAACCCCCACTCTATACCTATTTCCTGGGATTTTTATACCGCATATTCGGTACTAACTTCTTTACCATTCGCTTTTTACAAATGCTTTTGGGAGTTATCAATGTTCTACTGATTTATTTACTGGCCAGACGTATTTTTGGTTCCAACACAGCCCTGGCATGCGGGATCATCCTGGCCCTCTACGGTACCATGCTCTTTTTTGAAGGGGAACTCCTGGCACCGGTAGTGATTGTATTTCTCAATCTCTTGCTTATCCTCTCCCTGCTGTGGTTCCTGGCAGCACCCGGCTGGCGGCGCGCGCTGCTGTGCGGTCTTATTTTGGGTGCCTCTGCCATCACCATGTCTGTCATCCTTCCCTTTGCCATTGCTGCTCTTATTTACTTTTTTATACACCTCCGGCAAAAAAAGGAAACCATTTTTTTACAAAAAATGATTGTCATGGGCCTGTGCTTCGTTCTGGGAATTTCAATCGCTGTCTTACCCGTTACCCTGTATAACTGGAAAAAAGGGGATGATTTTGTACTGATTAGTTCAAATGCAGGCATCAATTTCTACCTGGGTACAGGAAAGGACTTTGAAAAAAAAGTCGCCATCCGTCCCGGTTACGAATGGAAAGACCTGATGCGTGAGCCCCTGAATGCCGGTTATAAAAAACCAAGCCAACAGTCCACCTACTATTTTAAAAAAGCACTAAAACTCATCTTCCATGATCCGTTGGGTTATTTACTGGGCACAGTCAAAAAAATATATATTTTTGCCAACGGCAATGAAGTCATGCGCAACCAGGAAATCTATCCGTTTCGCCAGCATTCTTCCCTGCTTTCTGTTTTATTGTGGAAAAAAGGATTGNNTGCCATCTAGTGGTCATTGTCCTTTTTTTTGTAACCGCCCGCTACAAGATGAACATCCTTCCTTTTCTTATTATCCTGGCGGTTTATGGTGCAATTTCATTATTTGAACTTTTTCGAAAAAAAGCGTTCCCAAAAGCTGCTGCATATGGCGGATTACTGGTGGTTCTCCTTATTCTCTGCAACTGGAATGTGGGAACCATGCCATCTGATTTCAATGCTGATGCCTACTTCAACTTAGGTGTCAATTATATGAAAAAAGAACTCCCGGAAGCCAAAACAATGTTTGAAAAGGCCATTGAACAAGACCCGGAGTTCTTGGACGCCTACGGTAACCTGGGAATTCTTCTTGACACAGAAGGAGATCATCAAGGAGCTGTCCAGTGTTTTGAAAAAGTTCTTACCAGGTATCCGGATGATATAGAAGCCAATTCCCACCTGGGTATTGCCTTTTACCACCTGGGAGATTTAAACAAAGCCAGGGAGCAGTTTATAAAAGTTCTGACCCTGGATAACAACAATGAGACCGCTAAATACAACCTGGAAATCGTGGAAAAAAAGATTCGTGAGCAAGGGGCAGCCACCCTCGATCGCCTCATGGATAAATTCCAGGCACAGCTCCGGGATGACCCTGAAAATCCTGCCCTCTTATCCAACCTGGGAATGATATATATCATGAAAAAAGATTACCAGAACGCTTTAACATTACTGCAAAAAGCCGTTACCTTAGACCCGCGTATTCCCCAGGCACATAATAACCTGGGTGTTGTGCTGTTGGAATTGGGAAGAGTGGCAGAGGCCCGGAAAGCATTCGAAACAGCCCTTAAATTGAAACCAGACTATGAATCTCCCAAAAAAAACTTACAACGCCTGGAAAAGTTGAAGAAGTAAATATGGCCTCCGGCGGCCAGGGGCTCTTTTGAAAAACCCCACTGCGTGGGGGAGCATTTGCAGTGCAAGGACGGCGTGCAACGTTTAAAACGATGTGTCGTCTCCATGGGTATTCCTTAATACCGCACTGTAAGTGTCCCTGGACCCCGCAAAACTTTTAATAAAAAGTTTTTGGAGGTGTTGGAACCTTTTTTCAAAAAGGTTCTGACCCGCCGGAGGCAGAAGGTGCAAGACGGATGACACGAACTATAGGAAAAATTATTGATCTGCCGGAGCTGCGCGATAAAGAAAGGGTTTTTGCTGATCGCGCGTATGCCGGCCGGATCCTGGCTGGCATGCTCAAAGAGTATCAAAATACCTCCGCCCTGATCATGGCTGTACCTGCCGGTGGTGTTCCCGTGGCTTTGAGCATGGCGCAACAGTTAAACCTTGCCGTGTCTGTGGCAGTGGTAAGCAAAATTACCCTGCCCTGGAACACTGAAGTGGGTTACGGTGCAGTGGCCTTTGATGGCACGGTTCGTTTAAATGACCAGTTAGTATCCCGTATAGGCTTAACTCGGGAACAAATCGATGAAGGCATCAACCACACCCGTCAGAAGGTTCAACGGCGCATGGAGCGGTTTTCCCGAAAGCTGCCATTGCCACCTTTAAAAGACAGGTCTGTTTTTTTAGTGGATGACGGCCTGGCATCCGGCTTTACCATGTTGACCGGAGTAGAGGCGATGAAAAAGGCAGGCGTCGCTTCACTAAATATTGCCGTCCCTACAGCGCACCAGGAATCGCTTCAGCGGGTATCCGGGCAGGCAGATGTCATCTACTGTGCCAATATCAGGAGCGGTTTTTTCTTTGCTGTGGCCGATGCCTATAAAAGATGGACGGATGTCAGCGAAGAAGAACTCTTTGCCATGATTGACGCGGTAGAAAGTTAGATTTGCCACCAATTTTTTTTAGCCGCGAAGAACGCGAAGGGACGCGAAGGAAGAAGAAGAGAAGAAGGTGAAAAGAAAAGTTTAGGGTTTCCCCAAACGCTTGAAGCAACAACCCTTTTTCGATTCATACCAACTCTAAAAATGGCCACCTAACTGTTTGATTCTGATAAGGAAACCTTCAGATGGCGCGTATGCGCCTTCTATGGCTCGTGACGCTATGCGCCTCGCCGAGGGGGATTACATAAAATAATTCATTGGGATATTCTAATTTGATGTAATTAAAATTAAGGGAGTTGATGAGTTCTAACGCAAAAGTATCATAATAGTTACCCATACCTTTTGCTTTGCCGCAGAGTGTGGCGGAAGGGAATGAGATAACAACATATTTTGCCTTTAATGAAGTCAATAATTTTTCACTGATCCCCTTTTGCTGTTGTTCCAGGCAGGGTAAGGTTTTCAAAAGAAAAACCACATCCCCGGTAAATTCAGGTATTGAAACCAATATGTCTGCACATTCGGCCCGATAAGAACTGCTCAGACAACTAAAAAAAATGTTAATCACCGATATTAATTGTGTATCGATATCACAGGCATAATATTCCGTATTTGGCGGCAAATCCATCCAGGGAATAGAAAACGGGTTTAAGCCGCAGGCAGCATCAAAAATCTTTTTGGGCTTCCCGATTCTTTTAAATAAGTCGGAATAGAATTTCTTCATAAACGGAATACGTTCGCAAGTAGAGGTATGAGACTGCATGATTTTAACAGCCATTGACTTCAGGGTTTCTGCATCCGGATTAGCGGATATTTGCTTAAGAAGCTTTTGCATTCTCAGGGGATTGATCTTAGCGAAAAACGCACCATAAACCTGGTGAAGTTTATTCTTTGCAGCTTTCACGGCTTCTTTAGGGGGGAATCGCTGGACAGCCCAATGGGAAATACGATAAAGAGTGTCGTCACAGAGATATTTATACTTTTTGCTTTGTTTAAGTTTTTGAAAAACGGTATCTATATCACTCATTCCTTTGCCGCATCTGACCGAAGCTTCTCCATTAACCGGGCATAGAACCTGAGATTATGAATAGTAGCCAACCGGTTCACCAGCGGGTCTTCAATTTTCATCAAGTGATGGAGATAGGCCCGGGAATAGTTCCGGCAGCAAAAACAATCACAATAGGGTTCAACCGGTTCCGAATCCCGCACAAACTTGCTGTCCTGGATGTAAAGATAATCATAAAAATCCCTTTCCCTGAGATCAATGCTTTCCAGCTTATCATTATATACATACAGCCTCTGGTGCCGGGCATCCCGGGTGGGCAGCACACAATCGAATATATTAAACCCCATTTGAAATGTTTGCACAATATTCTCCGGTTTTCCAATCCCAAGACCAAACAAGGGAAAATTACCAGGAATACACTCTGCTGTAAATTCAACCGCCTCCACAAGATTGCCGTCGCTGTCAATAGGCCAGCCTCCATAACCATAACCGTCAAAGCCGATTTCTATCAACCGCTCTACACACATTTTTCTTAGCTCTCGACTATTCCCACCCTGGATAACAGCAAAAAGCAGCGGCCGCTTCTTTTCTATCTCCCCTTCTCCCACCCGGGTTTCAAATTCCTTTTTACACCTGCGAGCCCAATCAATGGTTATCTCCACACTGTTAAGCTGCAAGCTATAATCCGCCTCCGGATGGGTGCAATAATCCAGACAAAACATAATATCTGCTCCTATCCGGAACTGTTTCTCAATACTTTTTTCAGGAGTTAACACCCTTTTTTTCCCACCCTTTGTCAAACGATAAACAAATCCTTTCCGGGTAACACTTCCCATAGAGGCTGATTTATCAATCAATGAAAAAACCTGGAACCCTCCGGAATCAGAAAAAATAGGACCATCCCATGCCATGAATTTATGGATTCCCCCCAAAGCCTTTATCACTGAAATACCAGGATGACTGGAAAGATGAATGATATTAACCATCAGGCACTCGATTCCACTATCTTTGACATCCCTTGAATCAATGGTACGCACAATGCCGCGAGTGGCATCGGGTAAAAATGACGGCAAGGATATTGTTCCCGCTGGTGTTTCCAGGCTGTCCAGGTTTAAACGCCCTTTACGTGTGTTCATTTTTTTAGGAATTTAGGATTATTGCCGGCAATAATTACGGTTACCTCACCTTTTGTGTCTTTATTTGCGAAGGTTTTCACAAGGTCTTCAAGATATCCTTTGCATACTTTTTCATACATTTTTGTTAAATCCATGCAAACAGCAGCCAACCGATTGCCCAGGATTTCAAAAGCATCTGCCAATAAAATTCCCACCCGGTAAGGAGATTCAAAAAATATAAGAGTGTGTGGCGCCTCCTTTTCCATTTCCAGGAACTTTTTTCGCGGGCCTTTTTTCCTTGGCGGGAATCCTTTAAACGTAAAACTCGATGTGGGCAAACCGGATGCCAGGAGCGCCGATGTGACAGCACTGGCTCCGGGAATAATATCAATATGATAGCCATTGTTGACAGCTTCTGAAATAATTCGATACCCCGGATCGCTGATCCCCGGAGTCCCGGCATCCGAGCAAAGCGCAACCTCTTTGCCTTCTTTAAGCAAATTTAATATCTTTTGACCCGCAGCCGCTTCATTGTGCTCATGATAAGAAAAAAACACATTGGGAAGAGGAATCTGATACCTGGACAATATTTTCCTGGTATGCCGCGTGTCTTCACATGCCAGGGCATCAACCGCTCCCAAGATTTTTACCGCCCTGTAAGTAATATCATCCATATTACCAATAGGAGTCGAAATAATATATAACGTACCATTCCGTTTATCTGTATCCATAAATCATATTTTAAAGCATTCCACAAGGTCGTGTCAAGCGAGCGGTCGGCGACCGCAGCCGCAGAAGGCGCATACGCGCCATCTCGAAGGCTTCCTTACCAGAATCAACCGATTTGGCGATCTTTTTTGATATTGAAATCAATTAATACATAAACCTCTGTTTCAGACGGATGGGGAAGCCTTCAACTTACTTAACTTCTTATCTTATTACTTCTTACTTCCTACTTCCTACTTCCTACTGTCCTCTCTCTTCTCCTTTATTTATTAATAATACCAATTCATTCTCAAATTCTACGATATCAAAATTCCATCTATTTTTTTTGATTTTTTCCAATATACCTTGCTTGTAATTGGAAAAAATATCAACGTTTCGATTGGCCAGGTTCCGGGTAGGGAAAGACACAGCCATCCACTGAGCAGGAGTTTTTTCTATCACTCTCCAGCCCGCTCCTTTTTGCCGGTGCTCCAGGCAGTGATACATTTTAAATAAAAGGCCCACATCAACCACTGCTTCGGGTGGATTACACAGAATATCCCTCTCTTCTACCAATGGCTGTAAACCTTCCAATTGAAAGTACAATTTGATCAGCTCAACCGTTTGCATATTATTATCATAAGCATAATAGATAATATCCTTAGATACCCCCATCCATCGAAAAGAAAACGGATTTAATGCACAAGCCAGATCAACCATTCGTTTGGGGGTCCCGGTTATTTTAAATAGTCTCGAGTAAAACTCATTGAGAATTACCATTCGTTCCCGCGTAGAAGCATGTTTCGCCATTATATTTAAACAGGTATGGGTAATTCTATCCTGGTCCCCCGAAAGAAAAGCAGATTTTAATTCTTCTCCACTAGAAGAATAGTCCAGTTCACTCAAATAAGAAGCCAGTATCAAATGACACTTTTTTTTGGCATATTTGAGTAGATTTTTTAATGATGTGTGCGTTTTGCTCCCTATCTTTACCACGTCTCGAATCGTATCCGCACACAAATATTTATACTTCTTACTTGCCTTAACCTGGTTTACAATCTCATCAATCTCAACATCAGTTAGTTTCATTCTTATTCGTGGAGATTATATTTTTTCACATGCTCTTAATTTTGCCGAGCGAGCTCTTATGTTCATTTGCAATTCATCTTTTTTGGCTGCCAGCGGTTTTTTGGTAAGAAGTTTAATGAGATGATCCTGTTTTGCCGTTTTGAAAACAGATTTAACGATTCTATCTTCAAGTGAGTGAAATGAAATAATGACAATTCTCGAGCCTGGCTTAATGGAATGAACAAGTTTTGACAAAAAGGCTTCAAGCCCGGTTAATTCTTGATTAACCTCGATGCGAACCGCTTGAAAAACTCTTGCCAGCGGGTCCATGGTTTTCCGTTTCGGGGCAATTCTGCGAATAATATTTTTTAGTTCATCCGTGGACTCTATTTTTTTTTGCTTCCGGTGAAACACGATTTGCTCTGTAATTCTGGTTGGATTTTCGATTTCGCCGTATTTTTTAAAAACATCAAACAATTCATCATAACTGTAATCATTGATAACATTATATGCGGAGATTTTTCCTTTTTTATCCATTCTCATATCCAGGGGAGCTTCCCGGGAATAAGAGAATCCTCTTTCCGGGTTTTCCAGTTGAAAAGAGGAAACCCCCAGATCGAATAAAAAGCCGTCTATTTTATCGATTTTAATAGGAAGTGTTTCCAGGTTTTTAAAATCCGCATGGAAAAATGTAAACCGGCCTGAAAATGCCTCAAGTTTTTCTTTAGCGATATCTAAGGATTCGCGGTCTTTGTCTGTGCCATATAAATAATTATGAGGAGAAGCGTTTAGAATAGCAGCGCTGTGTCCTCCGAGTCCAACGGTTCCATCGAGGAAGACGCCTCCTTTAGCTGCGTTTAGGAATTCTACTACTTCGTTTAGCAGTACCGGTATATGCATTTTATCTCACTCATGACTTAGCCAAATTTTTTCCATACGTTTAGATACCAGAAAACGAGGAAAAGATCAAGAGTGGTGGTTCAGCTAAATCCACCGATTATTTTTTTTAGCCACGAAGATACACAAAGGGCCACGAAGGTACGACAAGACAGTTGGCAGTTGGCAGTTGGCAAGAAGTAGTTGGAGTCATTGTTTGGAATTTGTGATTTGGAATTTGGAATTTTCTTCTTACTTCGCGTCCCTTCGCGTGCCTTCGCGGTGAAAAAACAGCTCGTTCGGGTGCTCATATTTGCTTTCCCTGTAAACTTCTGATAAAATACGGGCATAATTGTAATGGATAAGTAAAAGGAGCCGAACATGAGACGATTTTCATCGTATGGGCCACTGAATACAAAATCACACTACTACGCACCAAGAAAAGAATTAATTACAAAAGCCTTTTTTCAATTGATTGGTGAAAACCCGGAAGAAGGCGGCCATTACATCACTGTTTGGGCACCACGTCAGACCGGTAAATCATGGCTCATGCAGCAGATTCTTTTAAAATTACAACAAGAAGCGCGTTTTGATGTGGTGGTTTTAAGCCTGGAAAGCCTGAAAGATGAAGAAAATGTCAATGATATTATCAATACCATTGCAGAAGAAATCGGTGATAGACTGGGTAAACCTTTTACCGGTGTTCATACCCAAAAACAATTCCAGAAATTATTTAAAAAAGGTGTATTGGATAAACCCCTGGTTTTAATCCTGGATGAATTCGATGCCCTGCAAAAAGAGGCGATTAATGCAATCGTGAGCGCTTTTAGAGATATATACAATGAAAGACTGTATGAAATCGATAAACCCACGGAACAAAAAAAATATCTCCTCCACAGTGCTGCTCTAATCGGTATTCGCAGCGTTCTTGGTATTGAAAACAAAAAGGGTTCGCCTTTTAATGTTCAGCGCAGCCTTCATATTCCCAACCTCACCTATGACGAAGTCAAAGGCATGTTTCAATGGTATGAAAAAGAAAGCGGGCAAACGATTGAAACAGAGGTCATCGACAGACTGTTCGCAGAAACCCGGGGACAACCGGGTCTCACCTGCTGGTTTGGCGAACTGCT
>WVZO01000580.1 GCA_011772425.1 Candidatus Aminicenantota bacterium | reverse complement strand
GAATCCCAAATTTTTGAGCCGCCAAACTGTCGACGGGAAATTGGACCCCCAGGAAAGAAGAAGTCTCTATGCCATAGCAGCATCCACCTAAAAAACAGCCAATCTTAGTCAGGAATATCCCTACTGCCAGGGAAGGAACAACACAGTCCGAAATTTTCCAAAATGGGAGGTTAGTCGATTTTATATAGATAATCGCAGCAAAAATACTTAAAAATAAGCCGCCGGTGAAAGCGAATCCACCGGGACTCAGGCTGAATACTTCCAAAAGATTCGTTTCAAATTGTGAATAATTGTTTATAACGAAGAGGAGACGTGATCCCAAAAAGGCAGATATTTGGATTGATATAATTAACCCAAAAATTTTATATATGGAAATGTTTTGTTTTTTACAAATGCCAATGGCAATTAAAGCACCGATAATAAAAGCTAAACTGAGCATAAATGGATAAGCAGATACACTGGCGCTCCCTATTTTAAACAAAATTGGTTTCATGGTTTAGTCTCTCCTTATACATCAGTAATCAATTCCACAAAAATCCAGGATTAAGATTGTGGGGAGGCAATAACTTTTAAGCCCCCCCACGATCTTACAGTTACTTGTTTAAATAGCTCTTTTTTTTACTTTTCGAATGATTAAAAATAACAGGAAGAGCAAAACAGTTGAAAAGAGCAAAGCAGCATTTACCAGGGTTTGACCGATATTCCGGCCAGTCGGTTGATGTTGATTGATGGAAGCAATAGTCGAGCAGGTGTCGGTGTCGTCTGTGCAGCTGCCGCCCAGTGCTTTACAGGCATTTATTCTACCGTGTCCGAACCTGGTATCAAAGCCTGCCGGTCCTTTATCGTCGGCTGTACTTTGAAGTCTATTACGTACTTGAGTTGGGGTCCAGCCGGGATTTTGGGACAATAGAAGCGCGGCAGTACCTGCCACAAGCGGCGTGGCACTGGAGGTACCGTTGAAATTCTCAATATAATCATCATTACTATATCCGCCAGCCCCGGAAATATCTGTTGTCCACATGTGAACACCCGGTGCCGAAACGTTAATTTCAGGACCATAACAGCTCCCCCACCAATTCTCTCCATCTGAACTGATCATTGTTTTAAATTGATCCCACTCGTTTGTAGCACTAACGGCAATAATTACTTTACTCGTAGATAAATTAGCCGGGTAAATGACGGGGCCGGAATCATTCCCGGCGGCAAAAACCACAACACGGTTATTGGCGATAGCAAAATCGATGGCAGAGTTGATAGCCCCGGAAGACCCTCCCCCTCCCCAACTGTTACTCAGAACATGAGCACCTCGATTGACCGCGGTGCGAATACCATCTTCAATCCAGGAATTGAAGGTAATCCAGTCCCCCCCCGGAGAATTACTATAAGCAATTCTAACCGGCATGATCTTCACTTGCCACCCGATCCCGGCAACACCAATGTTGTTGTTGGTTATTGCAGCGGCTATCCCGGCACATCCTGTTCCATGTCCGTCCCATGAGTTCGGTTCTTGATTGTTATCGCCATCCGTAGCATCGTAAGGAGTTACTATTTTGTTGCTGAGGTCTTGATGACTTGTCTCAACGCCTTCATCGATAATGGCAACGATTATTGTTGAAGAACCTTGATGAATATCCCAGGCCTCGGGAGCGTCTATATCTGCGTCACCAATACCAACCCAACCGGTATTATTTAAATACCACTGTTTGCTGTACCAGGTATCGCTGGGAGTCGCCGCCGGCGATGGTTCGGCAGGCTTTATCTTTCCCTTTTTTATCTTCGGTCGTTGGGGATAAATCCGGATGAAATTCGGTTCTATAAATTCCACCAATGGGTCCTTATAATATTTGTTTGAAATGGCGAGTCCCTGTCTTGCTGATTTGCCGGTAAATTTTATAATATACCTGTTTTTTATTTTTTCCTCTTTTTTAACCACCTCAGCATTCTTCTTTTTAAGGGATTGAGCGATTTCCTTTTCGGGGACTTCTGACTTAAATTGAACAATAAATTCATTGACAAGTACTTGATCGATACCACCGACTCCATAGACCGGGTTTTCCGATTCCACCCTTTCTATCTCTTTCTTTTTGAATTTTTCTGTGCCTGCCCGAAATGAGCTTGGTCCTATACCTTTTTTAATTCGTATAAGCACGATGTTGTATTTTTGCAGAATGGGTGAATCTTCAACTCGACCAAATCCCGCCGAATCAATACCAGCCTTAAGCGTTTTCATCTCTGCTGCACTGGTTCCTGGTTTTACTTTTAGAGCGCTGTAATTTTGAGACGTCTTTAGAACAATCTTTTTACCGTCAACAATATAAAAATCGGGTTCACTTTCTTGTCCCATGATGGTTCCCAAAAAGCCAGCATAAAAGATGCAGAAGAGGAAAACAAACACCGAAACATTGATACTCTTAATAATCTTCATGGTTTTTTCTCCTATTTTCTTTTTTGCTTTCTTAAAAAGCTTATTATTTGAAAGGTTTTCAAATATTAAGGGGAAAGAAAGGGGACAGAGAAAAATCGCTTGTCCCCTTTTACCTTTTCCCTCATCATATTTCTACATATCTACGTACCCTGCACCGTTCCTGGATTTTGGATTTCTTATTTCTTCTTTTTTAAATCCGCTAGTACTGGTAAGTCGTTGCAGATGCAAACTGCCCAGGGAAGCGACCATTTATGATGGTATCCACCGGCCCAACCATCGCTCCACGTCTTGTCACAAGCAAAGATTTGGAACGTATAGCCGCAGCAAGACCCTCCTCGGTCAAGAGCAAAACCGGCGGGTGGTGCAAACGGTGCAGCCAGACTAGATGCACATACAGCGTCGAACACCCGTAGATCAAGCTGAGTCAATATCCCATCTGCTTCAGGCGGGATTGGCAACACAGGTGGACAACCCGATATAGAGCTTTCACACCTCGTTCCTGGTTCGCCGACCCGTGTCTTGCCCTTTAATGGCTCCGTCCCAAGGGGAAGTGTTAAATCTAATGTGATGGGAACCTGATAGGTAGGACCACCCTGCTTGGTAATGTAAAGCCTGTAATAATCGAAATTTTCACTGGGGTAGGTGGTGTCAGCCTCGTCAATGTATTCATCGTACACAATGCCTTTCAAATTGATAGGCCAGGGCTGGTTACATGGAATACCGTTTGGTAGAAAAATACCATTATCTAAGAGATCTAACCCTGCGCAAGGTTCAAGTCCCTCGATTCCTTTGAATTTTACATGTATCGGCTTATTGTCAAACCAAACATGCTGCGTGTCATAGTACATATTACCGAGAGTGTCCTCAACTTCAAGTAGCAATGTATACTTTCCGCTGTGACAGTGATGGTTGGCATCCGGGCACTCAGGCAGATCGACAGCACTATTGAAACAATAATCCCGGAGCTTATAGATATCAATGCCAGGTGGGTCGATATGCCTTTTTATCCATTCAACTGTCAAATCCCGCCAAATAACTTGATTCCACGGGGCACGCTTTTGACTCTCATCAGGTGGGGTATAGCACACCTTCGAATTTAACAGTGATCCCGTATAATCTGCCGGATTGAATCCAGGTTCTTTGGGACCCGGCAGGAAGCCTAAACCATATTTCAAGTCAAAGCACTTGATTTTTCGATCGTTGCATTCTCCCACCCAGGCACTGCCTTTCACATGGACACAACCACCCACAGGCACAACTGTTCCAGGTCCTGGTCCCATATTTGTATCAACGATGGGTGCATTGGGATCAAAAGGTCCCGGGGGTGTTTGCACCGGAGCACCGGGAGTTTCGGCGACTCGCTCGATATACACCAATTGTTTGAACAATGTGAACAGCGTGCAGCAGCATTTTCGGGAACCACTGGGATGGAATGTATAGACGCACACCCGCACTTCGTAGGGACCGGGCGACCAAACAGTTGTATTGATCCATCCCAGGGTTCCGTTTATCACCGGGGTGGAACCAGTACCCCCACCACCTGGATAGTGGACACCATCGCTGCTCCAGTCAGTATCATCCTGGCAACTTTGCCCCGCAACTTTACGCCACTCCAGGGTATAGTGTCCGAAAGCAGCACCATAAGCACTCCCCACCACCTCCACGGATAGCCCGGGTACGGGAGGATTCGGTTCTTCATCGGTGCAGCCAGTGGGCTTGGTGATGTCGCAAACCAGTCGTTTCTGCACCCAAAGCAGCCAAATAAGAAGACCGATGAGTATGAGCTTTACGAAGAGAATAATCATTGAAGATACTTTTCCCTCCACCAGTTTACCATATTCACCGGTGACCAACTGCCCCAGCAGCAGCAAGACCAAAAGTATGAGAAGAATATACTTGATGAACTTGGCAAGGTCTCGCGGCCGCTTTCGGGGTTTTTCTGTTTGGAGATCATCTTTCTCCGCCATTTTTTCAACCTCCTAAAAAAGTTTTTATTTTAAAGGCTTTTAAGCCTGTAACTTCATCAATAATCAATATTTGTAAAAAATTCACCTGTTCCTTTTTTCTTCTTAGAGAATTTGAAAAGAAAGGGGACAGAGAAAATTCGCTTACCTCCTTGTCCGATTTTCGTATTGTCTAATTAATCTTTGTATCATGGTTCTCATTACTTTGCACCAACACTCCAATACCTGAGTTTGACTCATCTCTAGAATAGCGTAATCCCCCGGTTTTTGTTCAACTTTTATAAAAGTTGATATTTTTTTTTTAAAATGCTGAATTAGAGAGGGTTTTAAAATGTCAACTTTTATAAAAATTGATATTTACTGCCGTGAAAGTAGTCCACAGATTACACAGATTTACACAGATTATAAAAAAAATATAAAAAAATCTGCGTAATCCGTGTAATCTGTGGTTTCCCCTTTTTCATTGTCTCCGGGTGCGGCGCAGCATCATGAGCACTTTATTTGTTATTTTGATCTTATCCAATTTTATGGTATTATCTTGTATGCATAAATCGAATAGAAAACCAGATCAACAGGAGGAATTTATATGGAAACTCCACAATGTCAACCCGGACGTATAAATCGAAAAGGCCTTGCTGCATCGATATTTATCACCTTGTTGTTTGCCGCTTTTATCTTATTTCCCAATTTGAGACGTTTTGGCAGTCTGCGATCATCTATATTAGGAGGGATTGCCGTGGCCTTTCCTGCTTTTGTTATGTTCATGCTCCTTTATACGGGTAAAACCCACTGTTGGCGCAGGATATTCTTCACGACGTACGCCGTGGCGTTCGCTATCTCATTTGTATGGATGACTATGGGAGACCGGGGCCATATGTGGCTCCTGGACCAGGAAGTGTTGTACTCGGAGGCTCCCATGTGCCATATGGTAGTACCAATGCTGGCACTGCCCATTGTCTTTTTTAAAGAAATCATCTTCCCGGTTAATTTCTCCGGTGGAATGTTTATGGTTCTGCTGGTCATTGTCGTGGGACTCATATTCGGCCGGGCGTTTTGTTCCTGGGGATGCTTTTACGGCGGCCAGGACGAGCTTTTTTCCTCATTACGTAAAAAGAAAACCTGGAACCTGGGTATTGAAAAACTTCCCCCATTTATTCGTTACTTTTCGTTTGCCATGCTGGCTTTTATTATTCTTCACTCCTTTGCTACATTGAGCCCGACCTATTGCTTCTGGTTCTGTCCCTTCAAAGCAACCTCGGAGTTTATCGAAGTTAATTCCTTTATCCGGGTGATTCAAACATTTATGTTTGTGGGTTTATGGATGGGACTGGCGATTGTTTTGCCCCTTTTGACCAAGAAAAGGACCCAATGCAGCTTATTTTGCCCGATGGGCGCTTTTTTGAGTCTCACCAACAAAGTCAATATTTTTCATTTAAAGATCGACAAAAGCAAATGCAGTGACTGCGGCCTCTGCGTAAAAACCTGCCCCACCTTCTCCCTGACAAAAGAAGCGGCGGCAAAAGGAAAACCTTTAATTACCTGTACAAAATGCGGGGCATGTATGGATGCTTGTCCTAAGAATGCCATTCAATACGCAGTCAAGGGGGTCCCGTTTACTTCCGGGAATCACCCCATGCTGGAGGGAAGAAATAAAATCGGGGTATGGAGAAAATTTGCTTCAGATGTATGGGACCCGGGAGTGGTTTTCGTTTTCGGGATATTTTCAGTGGGAACAATCATCGCTTCAGGTTTTTTTGTGGATGCCGTGTCCAGGCTCCTGAAGCTTTTACTGGGGGTATAAAATGGATGAAAAAATAGAAAATACGGGAAAAGTAAAAAAGGATAGAAGGCTTCTGAAAGGCGCACCAATGATGTTTTTATCTGTAATTGTTGTTCTCGTTGTTGTGCCTATGAGTTTTATGATGCAAGGTAAGTTTAGCAGCTTTATGAGGTCCCTGGGGGTGAAGTTAAGTCCCAATATTAATGACGGCAGTCTTATTGCCAGGTTTGAAGACCCGGCTAATGATTTGCTGCGGTCTGTTCCTGGTGGCAAAAATTTCCAGGATGCGGCCAGGGCCCTGGATATTCGGGAATTTGCCGTCAAAAAAGTCAGGTTTCATTCCCTGTCCGGGATGGGTATTGAATCCCGGCTGAACCTGGTTTTTTATTTTAATGGAAAACTTCCCAATCCGTTTCATTCCAAACATCGATTCAGTTTACCGGTTATTCATGTATTCATCAAAGCACCGGGAAGATCAGTGCAGGAGCAGGAATCGGATAGGATACCCGATGTCGGTTTTGCTGAGAACGGCTGGAATTTTCATGTGATAATAGATGGTCTGCATGAGCAGGCCCGTATTTACGATCCGGCGGGTCGGTTGTTGGGTAATGGTGTGGGGCTTTATGTCCATCGTGAACAGGGAGTAATCGTTTCCACTGGCGGCAAGGCTGAAGATAGGATGAAAGGTACGAAAATGACGGAGACGTTGGGCCCGGGAAATGAAACCATGGCAGAGAGTACCCGGATTACGGCTGCACTTCCCATGAAAATAATAGGCGACCCTTCACGGGGGGAATGGTCTTATTATGTAGTGGTTGGGTTAGCGGATTTACGTTTCCCATCGATGATGTTTCCCCGGCAAAGCGATAATGAGCCGGAAATCTTTGACTGTGTGCTTCCCAGGGATGCCGGGACTCTGGCCGCAGAAATGACTCACCAAAAAAAACCGGAATTATTACCGCTAAAAGTAAAATCAGGAGGAAGTAAGAAGTAAGAAGTAGGAAGTAGGAAGTAGGAAGTAAGAAGTAAGAAGTAAGAAGTAAGAAGTAAGAAGTAAGAAGAGAAGAAAGAGAATGATGTCAATGGGAAATACCCTTATTAAGCAAAGTACGATGACTGACCGTGTATAAAAAATTTTTGCGGGGGTCCAGGGGGCGGTTTTTATAAAAAGAGCCCCCTGGTCGCCGAAGGCAAAAAAGAACAAAAATGAGAATTGCGAATGATTTCTTATTTATTTGAGGCTTTTATGCTGGGGCTTTCTACCGGGCCGGTTTGCCTGGCTTATTGTGCGCCTATATTGGTACCGTTGATTGTTGCCGAAGATGAGCAGCATAAGTTTTTCCGCACTTTCCGGCTGTTGGGGCTTTTTTTATTAGGCAGGCTGGGGGGATATATTGGCGTGGGGCTGGTAACCGGGATACTGGGGAGCAGCATATTAAAATTTAGCAAAGGAACACCTCAGGCTGTTGTAAGTCTTTTAATGGGAATGATTCTTTTGGCTTTTGGTTTAATGAAAAATTTTCCCCGGCTGAAGCTCTGTGAAATGTTACCAAAGGGCCGGTCATCTGTTGGTTGGGGGGTGGTGTTGGGATTCTTGACCGGATTAAGTATATGTCCTCCGTTTATAGCGGCAGTAACTGTTTCAGCAGCACTTGGTTCTCTTCAGGGTTCTTTGTTTTACTTTATTGCTTTTTTCGTGGGAACAGCTATTTATATTCCCCCTATGGTTTTTCTTGGTCCTCTTTCCCGTGTAACGTCTGTTAACCAGGTGGCAAAGATTTGTCTTATTTTGACAGGTTCCTGGTTTACCATCAAGGGATTAGCTATACTGTTGGGGTAGAGCTAAGGGGAAACCACAGATTACACAGATTACGCAGATTTTTTTATTTTTTCTTCGTGTAACTTCGTGTAACTTCGTGGCTAAAATTAGAATCTCTTTTTTCTTTGTTAACTTCGTGGCTATTTTCATGGCAGGCCGGTTATTCAAGAGTAGTCGTTTATACCTCGATGTATTAAAAAAGGGTCAGGCAAGAAATCCACTTATTGGATATAGAAGAAAGAAGAAAAGTACCGCCTATTCCAATCCAGCAAAATATTCCATCAGATAACGGTGGACAAAGATGTATCCACCGCCAACCTTGCGCATAATGTCGATTTCAGCACAAAAATCCAAGAACTTTGCGCAATTCCAGGGAATGTTGTAGTTGCTAAAGAGGATGAAGCGAAGAAGTAAATGCTTGATAACGTCTGTGCCTCCGAAAATAAGCGCACTATTCAACACAAAAACCAGCGACCATCCCAGCACAGTTATTATTACACCCCTCAAATCAAATGACGCTGATAACACACTAAAAAATGCTGCGTTAAGGGCAATAGACATTGCTCCAAAAAGCATTCCAAGAAGCAGCGCATTTCGTGCTGATTGTCGAATGCCTTGATTCGAAGTAACTCGCTTTTCTATTGCTGTCTTAGTCGAAAACAGCCCTTTTAGAAGCGCACCGAATAAGATGCTGCCCAATGTAAAACTAAGCGTAATAATCACCGCTGCAACCCAACCCAGAACCGCGCCTTTTCCAAGAACGAATCCAACAATCGGAATACTCAAACAGAACCCCACTAAGGCGCCGCCCCATGATAGTTTCACAGTTTCAACGGTTTTGATACGTTGCCGAATAAAACTAATAACAAAGAATGGGAGCAGGATCACACTCAACACCAAAATCAGGACCTGGCTGAAATCCACCAGGTCGTTGGCTTTTTTTTCTGCTGACTTTGCCTTCTCCATTTCCCTCCGGGCATCTTCAAATTCCTGCTTCTTCTTAGTAACCAATCTATCCGCAGCCTCTGATAGAACTTCCTTCGCCAGAGCATCCTCGATAATGTCTAATCCTTGTTGAGTTTTTTCTGATACTTCATCATCAATGCCAATCGAAGACCGATCTATTTTTACAGGGAGTAAAGCATCATCAATAAATGGCCCCACCAGTTGCTGAGCAGCTTCACCATCCTGGAAATAATAGATAAGTTCATCCTTATTTTTAAATGTTTTATTATCTAAATAATCCTGGAATTGTTCCCGGATCGCCTGCACCATACTGACTGCTGACTTTTCTGCCGCCTTTTTTGCCATCATTTTAGCCTCTTCCACCGATTTTTTTATCGACTCCGGGTCTGCATCCAGTAGTTTTTTAAAATCCCATAAAGCGGCAGCCACCTCATCCTCATATGTGGTGGCAAATTTTGCGGCTCGCGCAGCCGCAAAAGCTGCAAGTTCAGATAATTCTGCATGCTCTGCCTTCTGTATTGCTTCATCCGTCCGGCTTTTTGCTTCCATAGTTATAATGTTGAGTACATTTAATGCCGTATTACTCAATACAACCAGCATCATGCCAAGTATGGCAACTGCCAATAGACGTCCCATTAGATATTGAAAGCGTCGCCAGCCAGTTTTAAGTTCTGTGGGTTGTAAATCCTCAATATAAAAAACAGTCCGATTACGTTCTAAAAGCAATCTACCTAACCACACAAGATAATGACGTGTCTGTTTCAGCGTATAACCCTTATCCTGTTTAAACCGCTTCTGTATGTAGCCTTTAAATAAATGATCACGTCGCTCTTTAAAGGTTGAAAAGCCGAGCAACTCGCGTTCTTTCATACCTCGATAGGTGAAACTCAATGCATTCAACAGAAACGGTGTCTGCGCCATTTCCCGTATGGTTTTATCCTTTTTAATCAGTTGTCTTAGCGCGGCTAAATCTTCATCTTGTACATAGGCGTCGATTTGATCCTGGCTCAAGGGTTCCAGGATGATCGCTCCATGCAGGTTGAGCTGTACTGTCAGGTGGTTGTACTCCTCCGTCCGGCTGCAAACAACGGTATCGATGAAGGGGTATTCGCACCTGAAGAGGTTAATCGCCTTTGCGCAAGCGTCTCGGTGCTGCCCGGCCACTTCATCTAATCCGTCCAGCAGTGGCAGAATCGCGCCGTTTTCCAGCCATTTTTTTGCTGCCTTCTTTGGTACCTGATATTGCTGTTGCATTCTTTCGATCAGCCATTTATCCAGGGGTTCACGCTTCACCGCCCATTGGAATAGATTGAAAACAACCGGAATCGGTTTGTCTTCGTCTTGTACAGCCTCTGTAATCAAATCTTGGGTCAGTTTAAGCATAAGCGTTGTCTTGCCCACGCCCGGTATACCCAGGATCAGCAGTTCGCGGTGTAAATCTGCGAATACATCGGCGATTTTTGCATTATGCGGCAGTGTATAGTCACCGTAATCTGTATGGCGAAGCACTGCGTCCGGCTTCGCGCTGATACCGATATTCATGTCCCCGGAACCCAGGGACCGATACAATACTCCCTCAATCCAGAATTTCCGAACTTTTTCCAGCATGACAAGACGGTTGCTCTTGTGGGTTTTAACCAGGGGGTGTGGTTTGAGGTGGTAAGGCTGAAGGTCTTCGTCCCTGTAGTGTGTTTGGGGAGCCTTCAGAACATCTTCTAAATCGGAAAAGCCTTTTTTTTCATCGCTGAAATCGATGTAATTAATAGCGGTAAAACGATGGGGTATTTTTTCGCAAGGGCGCAGGAGAAGAGGAATCAGCGGTTTATTGTTATCAAGTGCCCAATACCACTCATTTTTAACGCTTCGAGAACCCAGGGCTTCAGGTGACATCAGACCGATGACCAAATCCGACTCATCCAGTCCTTTGTCAATTTCTTCGGGCCAATACGCACCTTTGGAGATGTTATGAATATCCATCCATGGATTATAATTCGACACCTGCAACCGAGTCCACAATTTCTCGGCGATGTCTCGGTCTGTACGTTGATAACTTATAAAAACGTTCTTCATTATAGTTAAGGGGACAGGGGAAAATATTTTTACTGCTTAGAAAGCCATTTCCTCATGATTTCTACCAATACCGATAGTGAAACTGGTCACTTTTTTGTCCATTACCTGGTGGTGCTGCGGTACACATGCTTCACCTACGGGAGTTTTAGTATCATAGATTACCAGGTAACCCTCAGGGGAATGTTCGGAAGCCAGGTATTTTTCCGATACCTGGGCTATCCCCTGGTTAAGCACAACAGTAAGATTCTGACGGTTAACTTTGGTCTCTATAATATATTTCCTGCCTTTATAAATTAATAGAATATCCATTCTTCCTAACCCCCCGGGCACTTCATAGCGCAAATCTCCTTCACCATTCTTCACAAATTGATAAAGCCAGGCTGTCAGTAAAAATTGACCGATTTTCTCATACGGTTTTTTCTCTTTATAGAATGCCCTTACTCCAATTTGTGCGA
>WVZO01000675.1 GCA_011772425.1 Candidatus Aminicenantota bacterium | reverse complement strand
ACCCCACGGCGTATCCATCTCCACGAAACCTTTTACATTATTGTTCTCCAAAAAGCACATCAGTGCCAAAGTACTCGTATTCACGCACCTGCTGATCATAGATATGTGCTTCCTCATCGTGTACTCTAATACTATCTGCTTTTCCCATGACTCGCTCCTTAAGCTGTCCAGCTAACAATTATTATATGAAATTCGTATTTCTCAGAAAAGGTAAGCTCCCGCCATTAGGAAGTGCTCATTCTCTTTAGCCCTATCGATTCAAATTTTATTAATCGAATCATTGCCGCTTTTACTGGAAAAATATATTTACCATACCTTAAAAAAGAAAGTCAACCCCCTGGAGAAAAAATGAGTATTTCTACTTATCTTCTGAAATCCGATTACTTCCCGTTCCATTCAAAGGTTTAGGGTTTAGGCAACAGGCAAGAATCCCATGAATGCTTGTGGCTTTCTTTTTTGCGTACTTTCGCGTGTTTCGCAGGCAACCAAACTGTTACGTTCAAAATGCCTCTTGAATAGTGGCTTCCAATTCCTTGAGTTTATAATGACCAACTTCGAGGGGAGATTCAAGGGTATCAACCAGTTGTACTAATAGGCTTTTTTGCCTTTCGGATAACTTCTTATTGTTGGCAAGAAATCTTTTTAAGACTCCATATTCAAAGCTTCTCTCATAATCCCCAGAAAGCATTTCATAATATTTTATTAATTCTCTCAACTTTTTAATGGCTTTCTTGTACTTTCCCTGGAAAAGGTTTGAGGTAATTGAAATAAATCTCATTCCCAATATGTATTCACAAGAAATACTTCCATCTTTCAACACCTTATTTGCCTGTGCATCAGCACAGTCAAAACGTTCTGCAATTAAATAAACCTCTGCAAGGCCCACTTTAACTAATATATCCTCAGGGTCAATATTATTGGCTTTTTCATATGCTTTAACAGCATCATTAAACTTTTCCAATTGGTGAAATGCAATTCCCATTCTTATATAAAATGATATATCCTCCAGATCAGCCTCAATAGCTTTCTCGCAAACCATAATGACATCATTATATTTTTTCAATTCCAAATAGATATCAGCCATTTTATCGTAAACTGTCTCATAATCCGGGCTAATCTCGATGGCTTTTTTGTAGACATCTATAGCATTTTCATATTGTTTTAATTGGCAATAAATGTCCCCCATAGTGGCGTAGGCATCGGGAAATTCCGGGTTAATCTCAACGGCTCTCCGGAAGTTCTTAAATGCCAGGTCATATTTTTCCAATTCCGCATAACCGGCTCCAATACTAAAATAAGTTAAATCCTCTTTCGAACCACTTTCGGAGGCAAGTCTATAGATTTCTTCTATCAAATCCCACTTTCTCAACTGTTTGAGCTCTCCAACTATATCAAAATAAATATTTGCATAATCTGGATTAATCTCTATTGCCCGTTTAAAAACTTTGATGGCCTTTTTTGGTTCTCCTTTTTTTATATATACATTTGCCAATTTTATATATATCCCGGAATTTCTTTCATTGATTTTTTTTGCTTTATTATAATTTTCAGCGGCCTTTTTAAACTCTTTCTGGTATTCATAAACATCTCCTATACCTTCATATGCCATATACGAAGCGGAGTCGAGTTTAAGGGCTTCACGATAATTTTTTATCGCCTCTTTTGTGTTATGTGCAGCAAATAAAGACCGGCCGAGCCAGTTATAAATGAGAGCATTCTCGATTCCGTTATCTACGGCATCTTTATAAACTTTTACGGATTTTCCATATTTTTTATATCCAAAATAAATCTGTCCCAACTCCAGGTAAGCATTAACATGTTTGCTATCAATTTTCAGTATGTCTTCAAATTTTTCCACAGCATCATCATACTCTAAAGAATTTTTCAGTTCTATGGCTTCTTCAAACAGTTTTTTTATTGATTTTCTTTTATAGATGCGTCTTTTCTGGGATTTCCTGATAGGCTCCACCAGAGTATCATGACTCAGTTCATAATAGTAACTTCCGACACGGGGGTCACAACGCAGCAGTCGCATGTCCACCAGTTTTTCCAAAAGGGCCTTCGAAACATGGTAAATGTCTTTGATCTGCTCAACTTCCATACTCAAACGCTTATCCCATTTACTGATCAAACCATTTTCGCATAACCTGCGGACCTTTTGCTGCACCCTTGGCTTCAACCGATATAGCAGTTTATCATAAAATCGCATCAGTATGTCCTCCATGCCCGTTTCACCTCCCAAATCCTTCTCTTCTATTACTACTTGTCCTTTCACTTTACTATGCTTTTCTCTTGCCTTATCCTCCATCTGTTGGCAAAGCAATTGCAATTGAAATGACTCCACTGCTTTTGTCTTCTCAAAACCGCTCTTCTGCCTACTAAGATATTTCAACATCGCAGAAACAGCCTCCTTTGAGAATTTAAAAGAAGGAGCGTGAATCGCAGAGCTGAGCACCTGTGCCGGCTTTTTAATAGCCTGCTTCGCCTGTCTAACGGTCAGGGGCATCAGCCGGAAACGGTTATGAAGAATATCCGGGATATACTTAGACATCTCCTCCAATTGCCCCAAGTAATCCTCCCGTATGGAAATAATAATTTTTACATTGGGTGGCTTATCACTGTAAGGAAAGGGTTCTTTATCTCTCAAGCTTTTGGGAACGATATTATTCAACAGGTCCGCCAGTTGTCGGGTAAATTCTTTTCTGGATTTATTGGAATAAAAGGTAAAAAACTCTTCAAACTGATCCAGTATAACTACAGGTTTCAAAAACCTGTAGTCATTCCCCCAAAAAGCAGCGGTTTTAAAAAACTCCCACAGGGATTCACTTTTGCCCGCCTCGTATTTTAGTGATTTTGTCTTAACATTCTCCTTGATTCCTTCATAGAAGGCTCCCAGAGGACCTATGTTTTGTTTTCCCAGGCGTTTAAAGAATCTTACCGTTAGGGAGATAAATCCTTTTTCACGTAGTGCGTGGCTCATTCCGGCATTGAGCAGAGATGTTTTGCCTAATCCGGATTTGCCATACAATACCACCAGGTTAGAAGTCAGTATCTGATGGAGCAGCAATTGGGTCTCCTCCTCCCTACCGAAGAATAACAAACGGTCGACTGCACTGTCGCTAAACGGCTTTGAGCCAGGGTATCTATAGCTTCCATCCTCATCTTTTTTCACTGGGTCCTCCTTTTTTCAAAATCGCTCCTGATTGTTGAGATCAAATTTTCTATATTCTCCTTATCTGAAATTTTAATGGATTGAATACTTTCCAGTTTTTTCAATAAAGGAGATCCGTCAATGATGACCGGGATAATAAAGCGGAACATATCCTGAAATTTACTTTGTCTTTCAAGGGCGCAATTGATTTCCTTAAAAACATAGCTTTCAACCTTCGCTATCATGCTCTTACTTTGCAAAACTACTACATAATCGACTTCTCTTATGGTGTCTATAATCATCTTATCCCATAAGTCACCGCCTCGGAGTTCCTCCTTATCCAACCAGGGTCTTAAACCCGCCGTTTTAAATTTCTCATACATCTTGGATGCATATTCTTGATCTTCATGGGCATGGCAGATAAACACTTGAGGCCCATCTTTATATTTTTCCGGCGGTCTACTGCTGCTGAGTCTATCCCGCAATTGTTCGGCAAATTCAATAAAAGACATGCCTAAAATATTAATTTTGTAATCACTCTTACGGAAAAAAAATACAATCTGTTCCAATTGACTTTCATCATCAGGTATAAACCTCTCCATTGCAAAAGAATGACTCCCTTTTTTTCGCATTTGCAGCACATAAAGCAGTATTCGCTGATACCAGTGTCTGAATCCAACTCCAAGGAAAAGAAAGCATTTATCCTCATTGTGTAATTCGCTCAACACATTGGGCGCCATGGGCGGTTTTTTTGAAGTCAACGCCACCAAGAAATCCAAAAGATCGTTCTCAGTCAGCACCAAAGAATCTGATTCACCCACAGACCCATAGAGATAGAAGACCAATGGCTTTTCAACCGTACCCATCGCCACCTTTTTAGGATTTTGTCCTTTAAAATGATAACGTTCTGCCACGGATTTTCTCCCTTTTTCTTTCATGGCTTTTATGAGCATATTATCATGGGTAGTCGTAACTACAAAATAGAAAGGCAGCTCCGCTATTATTTCGTGGAGATCGCTGGAGAGGGCCATCTTCTTCTCATAAAAACTAGAGACTTTACGTTTGAGACTCATCCTGCCTTTTTCTTTACAGTAGTACTGGGCCATCTGTGCCAGGTCTGAGGTATTAATTTTTTCCACCCCCTTAACGTGAATCTCACCTGCCATTTCCTCGGCGAGAATTTCCGTTAGCGTTCTTCTCTGACTCTCCACCTCCACTACCTCTGTGGCAATATCCGGCCCCAGAATTAAGATACAATCATTTTGTTGGATAGCAAAAACCAGCGTTTTCCAATCCTCTTCGTCCCATCCAAATTCACACATTTCAATACCTCCTTCATCGTCCCTAATCCTTCCAAAGGATTGATAAAAAAATCCTCCTTTATTTACAGAGATATTATAATATAATTGTTACAATATTGCAATAGATAAATACCACGTAATTTTAAAACCATCGGTTTACCATACCTTGAAAAAGAAAGTCAACCCCCTTATCAAAGATTTGTAGAAATTCCGCTGTATTAACTTTCCCTGATGGTTACATCCTTTCCATTAAATACCACGGCCAGTTTCTTATATGTTTTTATTCCTCTTTCCACCAGTTCTGTTTCGTACTTTCGCTCATCGATTTGTTTCAAGGCCGATTCCACAGCCGTTTCCACGGTTTCATTTTTCCTGACTTTTTTAAATTCGATGATGTAACCAAGAAAAATGGGGCGAAAATGGGGGCGGTGCGTTCAAACGTTCAAACTTCATGTTCGGGGAAACATGTCGTTCGAACCAAACGGTCAAAAAATGCGGGGGCTGTATTTTACTTTAATCCGCTAACCACCTCTCATCTTCACTGCAGGCAATTCCTTTCTGCTTGCAGTAAGCCTCCGCCTCTTTTGTAAAACCACTGCGGGAAAAAATAAAACCCACAACCCGTTCCAGGTTTTCCAGTTTTTTGATTTCCGCGAATTTTGCCTCGAATTCCTTTATCTCATCTAGAGAAAACTTTTTAACTTCCCGGTTCTTTACTTCTCCGATAATGGAATAATCACCCGGATTTACAGAACGGGCAAAAATATCCACAGTGAAAACCCTGGTATATTCCGGTGAACTATGGTATTTCCACACCCGCGAATAATCGCAAAAATCGAAGTCACCCGGTAAATAACGAGTCACGGACTTTAATAATTCATTGTTCTTGCGGGCGTGAAATAGTAATCGATTCAAGATTAAAAATTCCGCATGATAGCCTTTTTGGTAACTTAACTTGCCCAGCAAGCGTTTATACCGCTCCTTTTCCTCTTTCAACTCATGGCTGTATTCTTCCCGGATTACCTTCGGATCGAATTCGCGGATCTCTTCTTCGTATACCCCTCGAAAGACTTTGTCGAAAATATTATCATTGACCCCCCGGTAACGATTGTTTGAAGCCCCCTGGTTGATAATATCCGTTTTTACCAGCGCTTTGAGCTTTTTCTCCAGGTCTCTCTCCGGCATTTCCAGGTTTAACGCTTCTCGCAGTTCAGCGCGGGTCCACTCCCGGTCCCGGTATCTACTGAGATGCAGCACGATATTTTTGGCATGTTGATCGTTGATTTCCGGGAAGGCTTTGGCCATGTATTCCATCCAGCTCAACTTGATGAGTCCCTGGTCATCCAGGGTCTCGAACTCCAGGGTTCCCGTCAAACCGTCGATAGAGGTGAGGTCTTTGCCCGGGTAATTGGAGCGTATAACGGCACTGATATAAAAAGGATTGCCTTCGGTAATGCCCACAAGAGAAAAAGCGGTTTCTTCGGTCACCGGGACATCAAAGAACCGGGAGTATTTGTATAACAATTCCCAGGCTTCATTTTCCGGCATATTTTTAATAAATTTATTCCTGAACCGTGCCGGCAGCAGACTGCTGAGTTCCTTCATCAGCCAGCCCACCCAACTGCCGGAAACCAGCAGCGGCGCGATTTTGCTCTCGGCTGTACTTAAATAACCGCCAGCCAGCTTTCTTGCCGGGTTTTTCAGGTCTTTATCGCGATAGATCAAGGCATTCATAAACTGGAATTCATCGATCATCTGCACGATGAATTCGTTTTGCCTGGCAGCGATGGTATGGGGGGCAGTGCGAACCGTTTCCCACAGACCATCTAAATACTCATGTTCCACTGCGTATTGAACGCTGTCGATAATCCCCACCAGGTATTCAAAACCTTCATCGCCGGCAATGGCTTTCACTTTATCGAAATTGTGTTTTTCCTCGGGGGTAAGATACGTGGTTTTCCTGCTTTTAAAGGCAATGTAGTGGTAAATAAAGGTGAGGAAAAAATCCTTGCAAAAATCCACCACCCAGACGTCATTTTCTTTGATTTCATAGTAGAAGGGGATCACCCCGTCGTTTTTGAAAAAAGTGATATTGAACAACCGTTCCATGATAGCGGTTTTCCCCATTTTACGCCGGGCCAGGATGGCGGTGCTCATGGATTTTCTTTCCTTTATATCGTTAATCCATTGAAGGAAATAAGACAACTCTTCCTTTCTCCCGGTAAACAGGTCCGGGTTACCGATTCGTTCTTCTAATGCGTAGTCCATACAAAATATATACCACAGTTGAAAGAAAATATCAAACAAAACTCAGCCTGAAAAGGCAGCCCCTTGTTCTCCTCAAACAACGGTCAAAAAATGCGGGGGCTGCAAATATTTGACTGACCCCTTATTGAACTGCTGTTGGTGCGGCATTTGATCCTGGGGTATTTCCAGGAATTAAAATTGAATTACCATGAAGTCATCCAACGGGAATTGGCAGAAAAATCCCAGGATACCGATAAGAAAAGTTAAAAAAAGATAGAGTGAGAAAGGTGCCCGGTAAATTATCTCGTCTGCGGCAAGAATAAAGTACCTGGGACCTTCTATTCCTATCACAAAATTTACAAATTTACACGCACCGAGGACGATTTCCCTACCGGAAAAATATATCTACCATACCTTGAAAGAAAGTCAACCCCCTTTGGAAAAAATGATTATTTCTACCTATCCTCTGAAATCCCATCCCTTCCCGTTCCATTTATGAATGCTAATCAACTACCTTTGAAAAAGGGGAGATGCAAGATCAATTTTGATTGATTTTCCACGTGATTACATCAATTTTCCACACACTATTTTCTTTCTTCAAAATCCAAAGATGGGTTCCACCGATATAGCTTTCACTTCCATCTAAAACAAAGCGTGTTTCAAAATCAGCTACTTTGTAGGCAATCTGTTCATTACCTCGGATTTCTAGATTCTCAGTTTTGATTTCTATTATTTGTACTTCGTCCGTCTTGAGAAAATTTAAAAAGTCCGCTTTCCCTTCGATTCTTACTCCTCCTTCCGGAACACAGATCACATCGTTTGTCAGAAACTTTTCCAGGGAGTCGATATCTCCTTTTTGCTCTAAGCGTATCCACTCATCGTGAATTATTATGATTTCTCTTTTATTCATGCGAACCACCAGGCTCAGCCGCCCGTCCCAAATGGGTCCGCTGGAACCCCTTGTCAGGCAGACAAGGTATGAACTTTTCCCGCGACGTAGACTGCAAAAACCATGTCATCCTGGCCCTCTGTTTCGCCTCTCATCAACACCCTCTGCCTCTTCAGCGTCTCGAAACCGTGTTCTCGCAGAATCGTGGAGACGTATGAGTGGCTGTGGGCGAAAATCGAGACACCCCACGGCGTATCCATCTCCACGAAACCTTTTACATTATTGTTCTCCAAAAAGCACATCA
>WVZO01000041.1:4101-16305 GCA_011772425.1 Candidatus Aminicenantota bacterium | reverse complement strand
AAGTAATTTGACTTTCAACTCCGGGTTTTCGATGATCGCTTCAAAGATGAGGGAGGATTCATAAGCGGATTCCAACACGGTAGTGGGCCGAACAATATTCAAAACATCAAAGATGTATTGGTCGATAATTTCTTTGTTTTCGATCAAATCTGCCCGGTCTTCATACATTTTGCGCAGAAGCACAGTCTTTTTTTCAGCGGCTCGCTGGGCCTGTGCTTTGAGGAATTGCATCACTCCACCCAATGCCTGATGCGATACATCTACGGCATTCAATACGAATTGCCGGTCTTTATTCTCCGGTTTGAGCTTGAGGTCAACCATTTCCATGGCGGTCAACAACAAAATGCCGCTGCCCATTTTTCCAGCGGCACCCAGCACCGTTACGTTTTCCAATCTTTCTGTATAATTCATATAAAACTCCTATCCTTTAAAAATTTTTTCTATAATCTTACTTCTTTCATAATCGGTTTCATTCCCAAATAGTAAGTATTATTGCCAATTGCCAACTGCCAACTGCCAACTTCTTACTACCTACCACCTGGGTTCGCGTTTTTCCAGGAAGGCGCGCATGCCTTCGGCACCTTCGTTGCCAAAGGGATCACCGAACTTTTCCGCTTCCAGGGCACTGCCCTGTTCAAAACCCGCCACCATGCCGTGGTGTGCCACCTGTTTAACCAGGCGGATGGCTTTGGGTCCTTTGGATGCAATCTTTTTGGCTGTGGCCATGACTTCTTCCATTAGTTTTTCCGGTTCCACTACTTTTTGCACCATTCCCATTCGCAGTGCTTCGTCAGCGGTAATCATATCACCGGTGAGCAGCAAGTGCAGGGCATTGCCCAGGCCTACCAGGCGGGGAAGCCTCTGGGTAGCAGCATATCCGGGGATGAGTCCGAGATTCACTTCAGGTTGTCCGAATCTTGCTTTGGTACTGGCGATGCGGAAATCACAGGCCATGGCCAGTTCGTTGCCGCCGCCCAGGGAAAAACCGTTGACAGCTGCAATTACCGGTATTTCCAACAATTCCAGGCTGCGGAAGGTATTTTGTCCGGTTCGTGAGAATTCCCTGGCCTGTTCTTGCGGCATGTCTACCATCTCGGCAATATCCGCACCTGCGGCAAAGGCCTTACCTTCACCAGTGATGATCATGACCTTGATGTCATCCCTGGCTTTAATATCTGCCACCATTTGGTCCATTTCCCGGAAAAACTGCAAATTTAAGGCATTTAATGCGTTGGGCCGACACAGCGTAACCGTAGCTATACCCTCGGCTACTTCAAGCTTTAATATTTCATATCCCATACCTACACCTCCATTATTTATTTGAAGCTTTTGAGTCTCTTCTATTTGGACTTAATTAACTGTGATGCGATGGCATTCCGCTGGATCTGGTTGGTACCTTCGTAAATCTGTGTCACTTTTGCATCTCGCATCATCTTTTCTACGGGATACTCTTTCATGTACCCGTACCCGCCAAATATTTGCACGGCATCAGTGGTTACCTTCATCGCCGTATCCGAGGCAAACAATTTGGACATGGATGAAATTTTGATCAGGTCTTTATCTCCGGCATCCACCATTCGTGCCGCCTGGTAAACCAGGAGCCGTGCCGCTTCAATGTGAGTGTCCATATCTGCCAGCATGTGCTGGATGGCCTGGAAGGAGCTAATCGGTTGACCAAATTGTTCCCTGGTATTGGCGTATTTTACGGCTTCGTCCAGGGCACCCTGGGCAATGCCTACCGATTGGGCACCGATGCCTATACGACTCCGGTTCAATAACTCCATGGCAATATAAAATCCCCGGCCTAATTCACCAATAACATTTCCCTCAGGCACTTCACACCCATCAAATATGAGTTCATTGGTAATAGACGACCGGATACCCATTTTGTCCTCTCTTTTGCCGGCGGAAAAACCATGGGTTCCTTTTTCCACGATAAAAGCGCTGTGACCTTTATGTCCCTTTTGCGGGTCAGTTATTGCAATCACCAGTACAATATCTGCCACTTCGCCGTTAGTAATAAACTGTTTCACGCCGTTCAGGATATATCTGTCTCCCTTTTTTACCGCCCGGGTTTTAATGGCTGCAGCATCGGAACCAGCTTCCGGCTCTGAGAATGCAAATGCAGTAATGATTTTACCATCTGCAATGCCGGGGAGATATTTTTTCTTTTGTTCCTCGTTTCCATGGAGAATAATTCCATTGGTGGCAATGGCATCAACCGCATAGGAAACCGCGATACCACCGTCACCTCTTGATAATTGTTCGATCCCCAGGATAAGCTGAAACTGTGATTCACCCATACCCCCATATTCTTCCGGGACCATGATCCGGAAAAAATCCTGCTGCGCCATCTCCCCAAAAATGTCATAGGCAAATACATGCCGTTCATCCAATTCTTTACGCATCGGAATGATCCGTTTATCCACGTATTCGCAAAATAGGTTCTTGAGTGCCTCCTCAAATTCCGATAAGAAATAGTTCATTAAATCCTCCTAACAGGCTCTATTTTCATTTTTTTGCCCCAAATTTATTTAAGACTAATTTTATCAGAATTGGAGGCAAGATTCAAATATTAGTTTAATGATAAATTATTTTTGATTTGCGCTTGACGCTGTGCGCTGCGTCTTGTGCCCCGCCCTGCTCCCTGCGCTAACACTCTGTTTCTATTGCAATTGTCTGTTGTTTAATCTCCTGGAATCCGCAGGCATTGATTTTGTCCATTAGCTCCATGATAAACTTATCTTCCACCATGCGATTGTTTTTACTTAGAATCATGATCATGTACGACCGCTGCTCCCATTCGATTTTTGTGAAATACCAGGTTACATCTTTTAATTTTGGTGCCAATCGACTCAATAATCGTTTGTTATTGATATAAGAAATAACCACCAGTGTCCGGTTTGATGTGGGAATATGTTTATACTTAAATAATACCTTTTCACTGGGTATTTCTCGTGATTCATTAATCGCCTCAACACATAAGTGAATAAGTTCCAGCAGCAAATTGGGTGAGACTTCAATCCGATAGAGTTCATCAATATTGAAATAAATCTCCCGCACCAGGGCAGCATCAACGTTTTTTAATTGCTCCAACAACTGATTCAAGATTTTAATATAAATGTCCCTGAATCCTTCATCAAAATCCCGGATATCTCCGTAATCCTTTTTTACAATCTCTTTAATGGCATTGAAAATTTGCTTAATGGAGCTGAACTCGGAGAGATTGACTCTTAGTCTCAGGATATTAATTTCAATTTTCTTACCATGAATTTTTGTGGGGATTGATGAATTGATACCGATTCCAGGCACCATGCTCAACCTGGAAATCAGGGAATATATGCGATTCTTTTTGGCTTTAAAGCTGACAATAATCAATTTGATATGGATTAAAAATTCGGTTTTATTGTCCACGTTAATGAATACCTGGGTTAGTTTTGTATTTTTGAGCTCTTCGCTTAAGAAAGGAATAATCGCACGTGCATAGTGTTCGATTCCACCGATGGATTTTAATTTGGTGAATTTTTTGCTGCAAGAGATGGTAATTAACTTATCCATATAAGCTTCAATGGATTTAATGATCTTTGCATCCAGGGGTCTGGCATTTCGGTCCACGATTTCAATACGGTAGACCAGGATTCCGTCCCGGGTGACATAACTCTTATGATGGCGGATAATATGTCCGGGGATAATATGTTCCAATGTTTTTAGGAAATCCTCAACGGAAAATAAATCCTCTTTGCAGACAAAAGAGAGTCCTGTTAATTCTTCGGATTTGGTTTCAAAGTTCTTAATTCTGATGACTTCTTCGGCTTCTCCGCACCTGATCATATTTTGAGCGATGTAGTTGTTCAATATTAAGTTGGCTAAATCTTTTATTTTTCGTTCTTCCAGGTATTCACGGGAACGAGAGGAAACGAATTTAAGTACTTCGCCGCTATCTTCGATGATTTTTACGAATTCGGAATTATGATGGACTTCCTTGATTCGTTTCAAAATTTTATTGTAAATTTCGGCTTTTACTGCTTCATCATCCAGCAGTCGATATTTACCGGTGGTGCCATGGGCAGCGTCTTTTATTTCTGTTATTAACTTCTTTTTTTCCTGGAGGAAGTTTTCGTATTCTTCCTGGCTGTTTAACTGGAAAGATAAGATGACAATGCCCAGGATTCGATCTCCTAAATCCAATGTGAAGCCTTTTATAAACAATACGTTTCGTTTCTTATGATGAACAATTCCCAGTATTGAATTGGACATTCCCGGCCAATCTTCTGCCAGTGCCCCCAATACAAAGGTAACAGGCATTCCTTTATTATTATCCGTATTATTTAACTCTTCCAGGAAAATAACTTCTTTTTTTTTGGTGGTGTCATAATTATACAGCAGGTGGATCAATAATGCCTGCTGCTCCAGTGTGGGAAATTTTTGTTGGGACGTTTCGATTTTATTTAATAGATCGTTGATTCTTCGAGAAGATATCCTTATGTTCTTCTGCCTCAGCGACTTTTTCAGCTCTTCAGCGTCAGCGATTCTCAGGTCTTTCACGGTTGTACCCATTCGTGTAATTTAAACGTTTTTATATCTAAAGGTGTATTTTATTCAATACCGGGGGAAAAGTCAACCTAAACCGGCGGATAAAAAAATATATTCTATCTTTTATCCTGCTATCTCCCCGGAATCCGGCAAAAAAGGGTAAAAACCTGCAATTATAAAGGCTTTTCAGCAAAACACCTGCTGCCGGAAAGCCAGCTAAAACAACAACAAAAAATATTTTTTTAAAAAAAAATCCTAAAAAAGCCTTTTATAGCTTGACATTTCAATACTGATTAAATAAAATAATACGCGGAGGTAAAAAATGAATAAAACTGAATTAGTCAAAGCCATTGCTGGTAAAGCAAAACTAAAGTTGTCCGATACTGAGAAATTGGTGAATGCCTTTATCGAAACAGTATCAGCGGAATTGAAAACAAAGGGTAAAGTGACCCTGGTGGGATTTGGAACTTTTGCTGTTGCTCACCGCAAGCAAAAAACCGGTGTGAATCCCAAAACCGGTCAAAAGATCACCATTTCAGCAAAAGATGTGCCGGTCTTTAAACCAGGCAAAGCTTTGAAAGAGATGGTGAAGTAAGTTACCTTTTTCGTGATTATTACTGGTTTTTGCCCTGTGGAGATGTACAATATTAATTAATATAGTAATATATTAATATTGTCCATACCACAGGGTAAACCAGTGATGTCGCCTTTATTTTCCACCGGCAGGCGGGGGCGGCGGAGAGGTTATCCCATACTTGTTCATCAGGGTGAAGAGGTACTGACGACTGATTTTAAGAGCAGAAGCAGCGTCTACTTTGTTCCAATTGTTTTCTAGCAAAGCCCTGCGGATCATTGACTTTTCCAGGTTATCCCGGGCAGCAGCCAGTCCCGAGCCCGAACCAGAATCCCGGGGAGAAGAGAAGGTTCCCATCTCAAAATCCGGATAATACGTGATCAACCGTTTGATATTGGATTCCAACTCGCGGATATTACCGATCCATTCCCAGGCTTGCCCAGAGAAATAGTCTATGATCCGCTGAAGTTCGTGTTTCTCCGGGAGGGGGAAATTGTATTTTTTTAAAAAATACCGAACCAGCAGGGGAATATCTTCCAATCTCTCCCGCAGCGGTGGTACCTCGATGGTTAAATCCTGGATCCTGTAATATAAATCATCGCGAAATTGCCGGGCCACGATTAATTCCTTTAAGTTCCTGTTCGTGGCACATATTAACCGAATATTCACTGCCCGTGTCTTATTTTCTCCCAGGCGCCGGATTTCATTTTCCTGGAGAACCCGCAGCAACTTGGCCTGGAGAAGGAGAGGGAGATCTGCAACTTCATCCAAAAACAGCGTACCCCCATTGGCCTCCTCGATGAGACCGGTCTTACTTTCATTGGCCCCGGTAAATGCCCCTTTTTTATAGCCGAATAATTCCGCTTCCAGCAGGTTCTCCGGGATAGCTGCGGCATTCACCGGGATAAAGGGCTTCGCAGACCTGCTGCTTAACAAGTGGACAGCTTTTGCCACCAGCTCTTTGCCGCTGCCGCTTTCTCCTGTTATTAAAACCCAAAAATCCTGTTTGCTGACTTTCAGGATCGTCTCCTTTAGCCGTTTAACAGCAAGTGATTCGCCGATTATAAAACCAAGTTTCCGGTTGAGTTTATAATCATTCTCGTAATACCTGTAAATCAGTGACCCGAATTTTTTAAGCAAGTCATCATGACGGCGGAAAAAATCATAATCGCGATATTCGCTGCGGGAAAAGGCCAATAAGAGAACCCCAAACAGTTTCTCTGCTATCTTCCAAAAATAGGCCTGGGTATTTTTGTAAAAATAAAAGGCTTTTTCACTGCTGGTGTATTGTTTAATCTCTTCCGGCCCAAGGTTTAACGGTTCCATGGTGACAGAAACGGCGGCTATGATCTCATCTGTCAGTGCTGCAAATTTCCCGGCAGCGGAAGTGGAAAAACAAAAGAGGGGGTTATTTTTAGTTTCATAGATCACCAGTTTTACCAGTTCAATGTCATTGGGAAAAATCGTGCGGATTTCATTCACCAGGCTGTTAAAAAAATCCTCAGGGATTTTCCAGTGCACGTAATCCCCTACCAACTCCGCACTTTTAAATATATCATACCGGGATGCTTTCTGATCCAGTAGTTGTTTGTATTTGCTGATGTTGGTATTTGCAGCGATATGCCGCTGATTTCTCCAAAAGAAATAGTACATGTCATTGAATCGTTCTGTTTCATTCTCTTGATCACCGGCAGCATTTCTCTCTGCCTGTTTTTGATCGAAAAAATAATTATAGTAAATATAGTAATATTCGTAATAGTAATAATCTTTTGTTTCTTTAGCGGAGGTAAGGGCCATGGATAATGATTTTAGCAGCTCCAACAATTCAACCCTCTTATAATGGGGAATAATGGCAGCAATGATTTCATATTGCTCTGTTTTGGATTTTATCCGGGATAAATTTTCAATGATACTGGTGATTGAACGGTTGTTGAGATTTAGCGAGTCATTTTTGATGGTGGCAAAGATGTCTGTTTTTGCCTTGTCGTCGTCATTCAGTTGTTGGTAGTGACGTTTTAAAAAATCCGTATCGATTTCGATTATATCCCCGCTGCCGGTGGTAGTATCGGTGTTGGCCCCGGACATTAATGCCAATTTTTGCTTTAAAATTTCACAGTCAATAAGATGGCTTATACTGTTCTTCTTTTCAAATAGTGAAATGGCCATTTGCAGGAATTTCCGGGCACCGGCAAAATTGTGTTTCAAATACTCCAGGTGGGCGATGTTGAAGTAATCAATGGCTGTGGAAGTGACGGCATTTTTTTGTTTATTGTAAGCCAATATGGATTCGAGATTTATTTTGGTTTCCTGCCAATTGCCTCTCGCTTTGTTGATGTCTAGCAGGTTTGAGATTACCAGGTAAATGCCGTTTTGGTTCTGTTGGTTTTGATATATTTTCAAGGCTTTTTTATACCATACTTCCGCTTGTTTGAAATTGTCTTGTACCTGGTAGAGATTACCCAGGTCCACGGAGATATTGGCCGATAGCAGCCGGTAATTTTTCATTTCGCTTTTGATAAACAGGTTTTGATATAACTTTTCCGCTTTTTTAAAGGCTTTCTGCTGGCGATATAACTTGGCTAATTGGCTCCCGGCCTCAATTTCTCCGCTTAAGGGGCCGTTCTTGCTTAAACAGTCAATGGACTCTTCCAGCAGGTTTTTGGCTGTGTTATAATCGCCTTCGTAAATATGCCGGTCACTTAACTGAACAGCGGCGCGTGCTCTATATGGTTTCCCTTTTATCTGTTTGAAGTGCCTGTCCGCCTGTTTTGTTTTGGATTCCTTCTCAAGGTGTATAAATTCCAGGTAGTGGTATTGGTCGTTCCCTCTTTTTGTCTTTATTTCGCTGCTGTTGAAATCTTCCTTGATTTCCTTTAATAGTTGGACCAATTTTTGATTCTCTTTTTCCCAATGGTAAATTTCAGCTAATATGAGTTTCAACGCCGTGGATTGACAGTTGGAATTGAAGATCAATTCTTTGGCAGCATCCAATTGCAGTTGGTCCAGCAGGAGTGCTGCAGAGTGTTCCAGCTGGTGAATGTCCATTTCCCGTGTTTCTTGTGTACCTGTTTCCGGCAGACGGCGATTTTCTCCGGGTTGGGTTTTTTCCGGCCCGTCATCTTTATTTATACGCTTATCCCCTGTATCGGCAGCGAATCCCAGGTATTTTTCCAATAAATTCGTGGGTCTCTCATTAAGTTCCAGGTCAAAATCGATAAAATCACCGTCCGGATCAAAACATACCAGGACAATGTTGACATCGATATTACCGATTTCCGGTGAGTCCAGCAGGTAGTTGATAAACCCGGCATCCTCTTTGCCGGTTAAATGATCCACCATCAACACCATGGATTTGAAGGAGGATTTTTTTAAAAATATATTTAAGCGGTGGATAATGGCAACAAAATCATCTTTATCCTGGCGATCCTCGGGTTTTTCTTTTTGGGCAAGGAGGGCGTCCAGCGAATAGGGGAGATGGCCGGATGCCGGGTGTGACACGCAGCCGGCCTGGAGGTCTGCAAAGAAAATATCTTCGGACTGAGAGATGTGGTTGTTGTATAAATTGAGTTTGATTATTTTTTTGGGGATGGGGGAACCGGTCTTGATTTTGATTTTAAGGTTGGTATCACTTTTCAGTTCAGCCAGGGGGTAGGCATTGAGAATATTGGAGGCAAAATCATCATACCTGTAAATATAGGCCTGGTTTGCAGGAAAGGTGTATTTATTTTTAAGGTGATTAAAAATGTCCCGGAAGTTTTTTTCATTTAGATTTAAATCTTTAAAATAACGGTTCCGGGTGAACCTTTTAAGAGTTTGTTCCAGGTGTGTGGGGTTTGTTTTTTTTTCTCCTGGTAATGTGATAGGGAATTGCAAACTGTAACCGGGAAGAACTTGGAATTTGTCCAAATGAATAAAATCCAGTTCCGTACCCATGGATTCGGCTGCCTGGTATACGGCGGCAAATTGCACAAACAACCGCTCGATGTGTTCCTTTTCCATTTCCATTTCCTGGGTTGAATCGTCACATGTCTCTGCCAGGATGCGGATTTCAAAGTTATTGTGGGTATAGAACACGATGTTCTGGAAAAAATTGGAATACCAGTTGGCAATTTTATTTATTTGTTTGAGGTTTGAGTTGGAAAAGGGAATGATATATTCGTTTAATTTATGGTGTCTGGCGGTTAACCTCTTGAGAAAGGGGGGGATGTGGATATCTGTGGGGTCGGCACTGTTGTTATCAGGTTGTTGAATCGTGGTTTTGGATTTCACTTATCAGCCATTCACAATAAACCATTTATTTTTTTTGACAATGGAAGATAATATTATACACATTTTGCCGGGTAAGTAAAGTTTTTTTGTTAAAGAAAATGTCACGGATTAACGCCGCGGCCTGGGTACTTGCGGTATGAGAGATAAGGTGCCCTTCGGGCAAATTTAAATCGCCTGCGGCGAGGTCATTAGCCACGAAGGCACACGAAGAAACACGAAGAAAAAGAAGGAATTATCTTCATTTACGCACCGGATGAGTCAAATAACCATAATTCTTTTATAAAAACCTGGATTTTGTGTTTAAAATACCGTTGATTATTATTAAATTATAGTCAAATATTAATGAATCATGGTAGATATAAAAAAATACCGGTTGAATATAATATAATCATGGTTTTTATCATGGAAACATGGTTAAATGCTTTCAAAGTATGGTAAAATGAAAACAAATGATGGTAAATTGTCGAAGAATTGAGCTTTTTGGTGTTAAAAATCGACGTGGGACGTGAGCGAACTGCTTTTTTTCTTCTCCCATTTGTCTCTTCTTCCTTTCTTCGTGTCCTTCGTGTAACTTCGTGTACCTTCGTGGCTAAAAATAAAAAGAAAAAAACCCTTCGCGTATCTTCGCGTATCTTCGCGGCTAAAAAATCTTCTTGACTTCTATTCTCTACTATGGTAAAAAATAATATTCAACAGGCAGAGGGATGGTCTGTTGAGATGGAGACCCGGATGAAAAAACAAATCTTCATTTCTCACAGCAGCAAGGATGATGAGTTTGTGAAAGAGCTTCGCAAAAGCCTGGAAATCCAGGGCTTTGACACCTGGGTGGATTCATGGAAATTGGCTGGCGGGGATAAATTGAAAACAAAAATAAAAAAGGCCATAGAAGAGGCTCGTGCGTTTATCGTTGTGCTCAGCACAAATGCCTTTAATTCGGAATGGATTCAAAAGGAAGTCAAGTATGCACTTGAAATAAGGAAATTGAAGGAACAGTCGGAGGATTATCCGGTAATCCCCCTGATGCTGGAGGGTATCAAGCCTGCTGCATTAAACCTATATTTTGAAGAAGAGCCGGTAGGCATAAAGGTTCAAATCGGTGCCGGGGGGATCCCTGAAGCCATGCCGCAAATACTGGCGGCATTGGGTGAGAGGCTGCCGGATGATATTCAACCCATGCTGAGACCGGAACCAGAATTCCTGGAAGAACTGGTGTTGGAGCTGACTGATCCCTGTATCATAGAAAAGGAGGGCACCCGCCGGGCACAGGCTGCGGCCAGCTTAAGCTATTTCCCTGCTGAAAAAGAAAAACCCGAAGTGGAGAGTAAAGAACGTTTCCTGTTTACTGCGCCCCTGGGTGCCATTGAGAGCGAGGAATTAAGCTGGTACCTGGAGCGTTACTATACCTGGCCCGTGGGGGTATTTAAACAGCGGGCGGAAAACGTGGAAAAAAAGCTGCCGGAATGGGGGAAAGCGCTTTATGATGCGGTATTAAATGACGATTCCGTTCGTAATGTACTCACCGCATGGGAAGAGGCAAAAGCCAAAACCGGCCGGCGGTTTACGGTTTTTGTGGACTCGCGATTGGTAAAAGGTGCTAAAGAGGAGAAACAGGCTGAAGCCAACGAAGCAGCCACGTTACTGCTGGGCCTGCCCTGGGAATTGCTGCATGATGAAGACGGTTATTTATTCATGGGAGCTANNTCATGGGTGCGAAACCGGTCCAGGTGCGGCGGCGTTTGCCCAATAAGCGTTCCCTGGAGGGAACGGTTTCCGAACCGCCTATCCGTATTTTGCTGGTCAGTCCCCGGCCCGAAGATGATAAGGCAGGGTATATCGATCACCGGGTCAGTGCGCTGCCCCTGGTCACTGCCCTGGAAAGCCTGGGAGAACTGGCAGAACTGACTGTGCTTTCGCCGCCTACGCTTAAAGCCTTTGAAAAAGAATTAAACCGGGCACAGGAAAAAGGGACCCCTTATCACGTGGTGCATTTTGACGGTCACGGTGTATTTCGCAAAGACCTGGGATTGGGGGGTCTGTGTTTTGAAGACACGCAGGACCATGAGAAACTGGAAAAGCGGCGTTCGTTTATTGTGTATGCCGATGAATTGGCAAAGGTAATTCGCAATCATCGTATTCCCCTGTTTTTCCTGGAAGCCTGCCAGACTGCAAAGGCAGAAGAAGACCCCACCGCCTCGGTAGCTGCCAGATTATTGGATGTGGGTGTGGCTTCGGTGGTGGCTATGAGTCATTCGGTGCTGGTGGAAACCGCGCGGCGGTTTGTGCAGGGTTTTTACCGGGAGCTGGCTGTAGGGGCCCGGGTGGGTAAAGCCATGTTAGAGGGGCAGCGGGAGTTAAAAGCGGACAGTTTTCGTTTGAACATATTCGGGGCTGGCCGGTTGGAATTACAGGATTGGTTTGTGCCTGTGCTTTACCAGGAAAAAGAGGACTTGCAGCTTCTTACCAGCGTGCCTTCCCGGGAGATCGAGGCCATCGACAGGGAAAAGCAGGAAAGGCGTTTTGGTAAACTGCCGCCGGTGCCGGAGCATCATTTTATCGGTCGCAGTCGGGAACTGTTGAAATTGGAACGTCTATTGGCACAGAAGTCTTACGCGGTGTTGTGCGGCCAGGGTGGGGAAGGCAAGACCACGCTGGCTGCGGAGTTGGCCCGCTGGCTTATCCGCACCGGCCGTTTTCTTCGGGCGGTTTTTGTTTGTATGGAGGATGTTTATGATGTGCGCACCGTGGTGGACCGCATGGGTCAACAGCTTGTTCCCAATTATTCTGTGGCACAATATTCTGCCGCAGAGTTGATGAATAAAGCCTTGCAG
>WVZO01000041.1:0-4012 GCA_011772425.1 Candidatus Aminicenantota bacterium | reverse complement strand
GCATTGCAAGCGTTTTTCGACCTGTGCAAGAAATTACAGGCCATTGGTGATACCTGCTTGCTCTTCACGTCGCGTGAAAAGCTGCCGGAGCCTTTTGCTGTGGAATTCCAGCGGGTTATTCTCAGCCGGTTAGATAAGAAAGATGCGGTTGAGCTGGTCCACCAGGCCATGACGGTCAGGGGTTTAACGCCCAGGGAGGATGATCGTGGCGGGACGCAGCCGGAAGTGGAAGCGTTGGTAGAAGCGGTCAATTGTCATGCCCGCAGCCTGGTGCTGCTGGCGCCTTATATCAGTGAATTCGGTGTGAGGCATACTACTGAAAACCTGGGGCGGTTAATGGCAGGGCTGCATAAGCAGTATCCTGATGAACGGGAACGTTCACTTTTTGCCAGCGTGGAGCTTTCGCTGCGCCGGTTGTCTCCCGGGATACGGGAGAAAATCAGGCCGCTGGGTGTGTTCCAGGGGGGCGGCCATATTGTGAATATAGGAAAAGTTTTAGATTTAAAGGAAGAGGAAAGAGATTTGCTGGTAAGTGAATTGGTGCAAATCGGCCTGGCCGAACCCATGCCTTACAATTTTTTGCGTTTTCACCCGGCGCTGTGTCCTTATTTGCGGCAGGAGATGGAGGAAGTGGAACTTGTTGAAAGCACGGCCCGTTGGGCCGAAAGTATGCAGCAAATGAATGATTTTTTATATAAACAACACTTCGAAGACGCCCAACTTTCTGCTGCATTAACGCTTCTGGAACTGCCCAACCTGGTACAGCTCCTGGAACATGTGCGGGCGCAAGACGAACCGGAGACAACCGTAAGCCTGGCCTCAAATCTTGAACAATTGATTTCAAATTTAGGCAGGCCGCACCTGTTGGCACAAGTTGTAGCGATCCGGGAAGGAGAAGCGAAAAAATTGGGAGATTGGAGCCATACCAGATTTTGGTCATCAATCATGCAGATCGATCGATTAATGGGAAGTGGAAATTTTCCTAAAGCCTTGCAAAATGCTCAAGAATTATTGGAAAAATGCTTAAAGGAAGGTGAAGAGGCATATTCAGTGGCACCCTATGACACAGCTTATGCATATTGGGAATTAGGGCGGGTACTGAGAAAGGGCGGCGCTGCCGAAGCCGCAATTCAACCCATCGATGAGGCCCAGCGACAGTTTCAACACCTCGCCAGCCAGGGAGATGATGATGCAGCACGAATGGCATCACTTTCATCTGAAGAAAAAGGACATTGTTTGCTAGATCTTGGAAGATATGAGGAAGCAGCTTCTGCTTATTCTGAAGTCGTAACTAGAGCTCAGGAATTAAAGGATGATAGAGAAGTTGCTGTAGCAAAAGGCCAGCTCGGGACGGTTCGCATGATGCAGGGGAGCTATGACGAAGCCATAAAGGCATACGAAGAAGCACGAGAAATATTTGAAACCCTGGGTGAACCTGAAACGGTTGCTGTTTACTTATATCAGACCGGCATGGTTTATGAACGAGCCCGGCGCTTTGAGGCGGCAGAGCAGGCCTACAGGCAAGCGCTGGCCATTAGGGTACAGCAAAACCTTACCGCCGATGAGGCCGCCAGTTTAAACCAACTGGGTATTCTTTACGATAAAATGGGGCGATCAGAGGAAGCAGTAATATTTTCACGACAGGCAGCAGATAAATATATCGAAAGTGAGGACATTGCAAAGGAAGGTTTTGTTCGCAACAATATAACCATTATGTTAATCAAGCTCAAGCGTTATGATGAAGCCCGGCAGGAGATTGAACGGGCCATTGAATGCAAGAAACCTTACGGACATGCTGCAACACCATGGACAAGCTGGATCATCCTGTGTGATCTTGAACAGGCAGAGGGCAAAAAAGAGGCGGCGGTGCGGGCGCGGGGCGAGGCGATTCGACTCTTTCTGTCATATCGCCGGGACGGCGGGGAGAATCACTTTCCTGGCGGGCGGTTGTGTTATGACTTCTTGCAGGCCATTCAAGAAAATAAAAATGAAGAGATGGCCGCTCTTTTAACAGAACTTGCAAATGATCCTGGAATAGATCCATCTTTAATTCCCTTAATCCCGAAACTCCAGGCCATCCTGGCCGGTTCCCGTGATAAAGAACTGGCTGCCGATCCTGAGTTGCATTATACATATGCGGCAGAGATTTTGTTTTTGCTGGAAAAGTTGAAGTAAAAAGAAAATTCCAAATTCCAAATTCCAAATCACAAACAAATTCCAAATTCCAATGACCAAAATTACAAACAGCTCAGGAGACCTCTTTCCTCTTCCTTCGTGCTCCTTCGTGTCCTTCGTGGCTAAACTTTTCGCCGCAGGCGTTTAAAATTCGCCCGAAGGGCACCTCCTCCACCCGAACTCTCCTACCGCACGGGGCCCGCGGCGCGGGCAGCCACAGCAGACCCTTCGGGCCATCTCGAAGGCTTCCTTACCTGAACCAAACGATTAGGCGTACTTCTTTGATATTGAAATCAATTAATACAAAAAACCATGTTTCAGACGTATGGGGAAGCCTTCAACTTACCTTCTTCTCTTCTTGCTTGCCAACTGCTAACTGCCAACTGCCTACTTCTTACCCTGGCTTTCCAGTACTGCCAAAAGCTGAGAACCCAATTGATTCAATTCAAAGCTGTGCCTGTCTTTTGTTCGCGCCAGGAGCACAACACCAAGTTTCTTCTTTGGTTTAAACACCAGGTGGGCATGGGGATACCCATTGGAACCGCTGACGCCAAGCATAATATCAGGGGTGTCTAAATTTCTGCAAGGCCAGCCAATCCCCTTGCTGTGATCCCGGAGAAAGCTGTTATAAAATATATCTGACGAAAAATATTCGAAATTAATAACCCCGGCAACGAACCGGGCCATGTCATATATGGAAGAATGAACACGGGCACCCGGTGCTTTGAACACCTTTTCCGCCCAAAAGGATGAAACTCCCACCGGTTTACCGATATAGGTTTTCACCGCCTGGTCAAACGACATACCGGCTGCACCTTCAATGACATGCCCCAATATCCCAAACCCCGGTGTAGTATACAGGGTATCAGTACCAGGTTTAAACTTCAAGTTTAATTTCCCATTTTTCCACGTGGGTTCGTTATTGTGGGGAACCCCACTTTTGAAACTCAAAAGATGTTTTATTGTCAACGGCGAATCCGCGTATTTTTCCGGCATACAGTTTTTGTACCTGGGGGAATACTTCCAGATATTGTCATCCAGGTTTTCGATCTTTCCCTCCACCACTAACTGCATGACAATTATGGCCGTAACAAACTTGGAAACAGACGCATACACATAATCCTTATTTACTGCATTATTGCCATAGGACCTGGTAAAAACCACTTCTCCCTCGTATACCAGTCCGATATTCACATAAAAATATTTAGGCAGCATTTCGTAAACGATGTTGTCTATTTCTGCCGCAAACGCTGCATCCAGTTGATTGACGCCGGTTCTTTTCTTCTTTTTTGGGGTGGAATAATGATCCGGCATATTCCCGTGTTTGTCTTTAATATTTGTTTTTGCCCCTGTAGTTATCAAATAATCTACAATGGCCTTTTGTTCAAAATGGTATGCATGATGCAAGGGCGTTCGACCGGTCCAATCGGCTGCATTCAACTGCCGGGGATCCGCATCGATTATAGTCTTGAGGTGTTCCAGGTCACCGCGTTTAATTGCCGCGGTCAATGGATTAAGCGCATTAGCCAGGGTTAGATGCCCTTCTTCATAAGCCAACTCAGCCGGACTTTGTCCGTTTTTATCCCTGGCATTTAAATCCGCACCGGCATCCATCAACATCGCTGCAATCTCACGGTACCCTTTTACGGCGGCGTGATGTAAGGGCGTGCAAAGGTAATGGTCCCCACTATTCAATGCCGCTTTCTTTGCCGCCAGCAGGCGTACAACTTCCCCGTGCCCATTTTTGGCGGCATAGTGGAGAGGAGTAAATTGGTAATTGTCTTTTGCATTTACATCCGCTTTTTTTTCAAGCAGTTGTTGTACTTCCCCTGTTTTC
>WVZO01000288.1 GCA_011772425.1 Candidatus Aminicenantota bacterium | reverse complement strand
AACCCTGTATCTACCTGGACAGCCACCGATTGTCTGCAGGGTGCGGGGTTTATCAAGAGTACCCTCAATGATATGTTCATTTACCTGGAGGCCAATATCGGGTTGATGGATACCCCGCTGCGTGAAGCCATGGATATGGCCCATGAACCCAGGGTAAAAGCACCGTGGGGAGAGTACTGCGGCCTGGGTTGGTATACCGGTGAGCTTGTGGATGGACAGAAGGTTATCAATCACAATGGGGCAACAGGAGGGCATTACGCTTATATCGGTTTCAACAAAAGCTTGAAAACCGGTGTGATTGTTTTGTGTAACAACAAGTACAGCAGTAAGAGTGATGAGATTGGCCCTCTCATTTTAAAAGCACTTAAAAATTACCTGTAGAAAGGCAGAGGGCAGGGAGGAGGGGATTTAATTATAAAATTAATTTTTTTTAGGAAAAACTATTGAAAAAAGTTTTAAAGTAAGATATCTTATTGTCTATAAAATTTATTTTTTAACTTTATTTGGGACTTGAAATCCGGAAATTGAAACGCTAAAGGTGAGTGACTATGGAGATTTACTTTGCAGCAATTCTATTATTGGCTTTATTAGCTGTTTCTGATCTTGTGGTGGGTGTTAGCAACGACGCCGTGAATTTTCTAAACTCTTCCATTGGTTCCAGGGTTGCCCCCCGTTATATCATCATGATCATTGCCAGTCTCGGCATGGTGGCGGGTGTTCTGTTTTCCCGGGGGATGATGGAAGTGGCGAGGAAAGGTATTTTTCACCCCGAACTCTTCGGCATGCCGGAACTGATGGTGATATTCCTGGCTGTGATGCTTACCGATATATTACTACTGGACCTTTACAATACCTTTGGGCTGCCAACCTCCACCACGGTATCCATTGTATTTGAGTTGTTGGGCGCAGCAGTGGCGGTTTCCCTTATCAAAATCAGCCGGGCATCCGAAAGTTTTTCCGCGCTGGTGGATTACATCAATACCGGCAAAGCATTGGCGATTATCTCCGGGATATTATTATCGGTAGTGGTCGCATTTTTATGCGGTGCCATCATTCAATTTATATCGCGCCTGGTTTTCACTTTTGATTTCCGGAAACGATTGAAGCGCTACGGCGCAATCTGGGGCGGTATGGCTTTTTCCATAATTATATACTTTATCCTGATCAAAGGGGCCAAGGGATCCACGTTTATTACAGCGGAAACCCTATCGTGGATAAAAGCCAATACCGGATTGATATTGTTATTTAGTTTTATTTTGTGGGCAGCGATATTCCAGGTCATCATGCTCATCACCAGGGTCAACATCCTGAAGCCCATCGTATTGGTTGGGACCTTTGCCTTGGCCATGGCCTTTGCTGCCAATGACCTGGTCAATTTTATCGGTGTACCTTTGGCAGGCATGAATTCCTACAAGGTTGCCCAGGCAGCCAGCGAACCATTGACCACCCCGATGACAGCACTTCAAGAGGCCGCGCCCTCCGACACCCTGCTGCTGTTACTGGCAGGCGTTATCATGGTGATAACCCTATGGATTTCACGCAAAGCTCGTACCGTAACCGCTACGGAACTCAACCTGGGACGCCAGGAAGAAGGCATGGAACGTTTTGAATCCTCTCCTCTCTCCCAGGCGGTGGTCCGGATGGTAAGGGCTTTGGGGGAGGGCATGCGAAAAATTATTCCCACTCCGGTAATGAATAAGCTGAATAAACACTTTTACCATGATGAATCCATCGACACCGGTTCCGCGGCTGGTGACAGACCCTCCTTCGACCTGGTGCGGGCATCGGTCAACCTGATGGTAGCCAGTGCCCTGATCTCCTTTGGTACCTCTTTGAAATTGCCCCTTTCCACTACGTATGTGACCTTTATGGTAGCCATGGGCACTTCTTTTTCCGACCGGGCCTGGGGAAGAGACAGCGCGGTTTATCGTGTCACTGGTGTTCTTACGGTAATCGGAGGGTGGTTTTTAACCGCTTTAATGGCCTTTACGGTTTCCGGGGTATTGGCGTTAGTCATTTTTTACTTACGGGCACCAGCAGTACTTTGTATCCTGGCCCTGGGTATTTTTATTTTATTGAGAACCCGAAAATTGCACAAGAAAATCGAGCGGGATATCAAAGATTATGAAGTTTTTAATCTTAAAAAGGTTAAAGATGGTAAATATGCTGTCAGTATGACGTTCGAACATGCGGGAATTTTCTTGAAGGAAGTTGCCAGCGTCATTGAGTCTACTTACCAGGGGCTTGCCAAAGAGAATCGCCAAATATTAAAACAAGCCAGGAAAAACGCCAAAAAAATCCAAGGATGGGCGAATGTTATTGTCGCCAATGTCTTTAAAACCCTCAGAATCCTGCAAAAGGAAGAACCCTCTTATACGCAGAAATATGCTGCCACGGTCAACGTACTCCAGGAAATTGCCGAGTGTCAGCGTGACGCCATCCGGCGCGCTTATGACCATGTACACAACAACCACAAAGGTATGCTGCCGGTGCAATTGGAAGAATTAAACCAAATCAAAGAACTGGTCGTTGGCCTGCTCAATAAAACCTCCGACGCCTTGAGGGAAAAAAATATTGCCCAATTTAAAACAATTGTAGGAGAAGAGGAAAAACTGAAAGACCTGGAAAGTAGTTTCGATAAAAACCAGGTGGCCCGAATCCAGGACGGAACTTCAAAAACCCGGCTGAGTATTCTCTTTTACGGTTTTATCCGTGACTCCAGGCTGATTGTCTGGCAGACCGTCAACATGATGAAAATATTCGAAGAGTCCTTTAGACTGAATAATATTAAATTAGATATTGCATAAATTCAGGTTAAGGTTGAGGTTAAGGTTAAGGAAAAAAAAGAGCTTACAATAAAATCTATTTATAATATGCTTTTCAAGTTCTTCCTCAACCTCAACCTCAACCTCAACCTGAGTTCTCAGACAGCCTCCTCGCCCTGGTTCTTCCAACATTCCATCATTCCAATTTTTGAATATTTGCTGTCCAGTGGGGTAATATGGTATAATCTCAATTCTTTACAACACCTGGAGGAGGTAAAACGATTATGCCAGAGAAGAAAACATTTTATATTACAACGCCTATTTATTATGTCAATGATGTACCTCATATCGGACATGCTTATACCACTATCATGGCAGATGTAATTAAGCGCTATAAGAAACTAATGGGATACGATGTGTATTTCTTGACCGGTACGGATGAACACGGGCAGAAGATCGAACAAAGTGCCACCAGTCAGGGATTGACTCCCCAGGCATTGGCAGATAAGATGGTGAGACATTTTAAAGCATTATGGAAAACCTTGAACATAGATTATGACTACTTTATCCGGACTACAGACAGGTATCATGAGGAAGGTGTCAAAAAGATATTTAAAAAAGTCATAGAAAAAGGTGACATTTATCCGGGTGACTATGTGGGCCATTATTGTGTATCGGATGAAAGTTTTGTAACAGACTCAGCAGAGGACAGCGGTGACGGAAACAAAATCTGCCCCGATTGCGGCAAAGTCACCCAGAAAGTCACGGAAAAATGTTACTTTTTCCGTTTGTCTGCTTACCAGGACAAATTGCTTACGTTTTACCAGGAGAACCCGGATTTTGTTTTACCCAAATCGCGGATGAATGAAGTGGTTTCTTTTGTGAAAATGGGATTAAAGGACCTCAGTGTAACCCGTTCCACTGTAAGCTGGGGAATTCCTATGCCGGGTGATAAAGAGCAGACGATTTATGTCTGGTTTGATGCATTGACCAATTACATCACCGCGATCCATTACAATGATGAGGATGAAATGTTTCAGAAATACTGGCCGGCTGATGTTCATGTGATGGCCAAAGATATCCTGAAATTCCATGCGGTCTACTGGCCGGCGTTCCTGATGGCCGCGGACCTGCCCATCCCCAAACAGGAATTAATTCACGGCTGGTGGTTAAAAGATGACAGAAAAATGTCTAAATCTGTGGGCAATGTCCTGGACCCCCATGTGCTGTTGAAACACTTTAACCCTGATGCTATAAAGTACTTTTTGATGAGAGAAGCCCCCATCGGCGCGGATGGGAATTTTTCTCACGAAGGATTTATCACCCGGGTCAACATGGACCTGGCCAACGACTGGGGTAACTTAGTTTCCAGGACCGGCGGCATGACCCAGAAGTATTTTAACCAGCGGTTTGACTCCGAGGCGGTCTATTCACCAAAAGAACAGACCATCAAAGATCAGTACCTGGAACTGGAAAACGAGGTGACTGAACTTTTCGACCAATACCGGTTTAATCGTGGACTGGAGAAAATTTTCAATTATGTGGGGCAACTGAATAAATATATCGTGGAATCCGAACCCTGGATCCTGGCAAAAGACCCGGCAAAAAGAGATGTATTGGCCGGTGTGCTGAAAACGTTGATTCGCGCCATATTGAGCGCCAATACCTTGCTTTCCCCGGTAATCCCTGATACCGCTGAAAAAATCAAAAAAATCTTCAATTACGACGCCTCCGGCCTGGGATGGAAAGACCCCGGTGAAATTTTCCATATCAATCAAATAGAACAATTGTTCCCCAGGGTAGAGCCCAAAGACTTCTTTGCCGATGAGGGAGCGGACGTTGATAAAAAGAAAAAGAAAGAAAAAAAACCGGAAAAAGAAGCCGAAGAAGAACCCCTGCCTGAAGGAATGATAACGTTTGATGACTTTAAAAAAGTAGAAATGGTGGTGGCAAAAGTGTTGGATGCGGAGAAAGTGGAAAAAGCGGATAAGTTGTTGAAATTAACAGTGGATACCGCTGCCGATACCCGCACCCTGGTGGCGGGCATAGCACTGTATTATCAACCGGAAGAGTTGAAGGGTAAGAAGATTATTATTGTCAAGAACCTGAAGCCCGTGAAATTGCGGGGAATTCTGTCCCAGGGTATGATTTTAGCGGCCTCCGGTCCGGATGATCGTCCTTACATTCCCATTCTCCCGGAAGAAACACCGGTGGGCGCCATTTTGAAATAAAAAACCACGAAGCCACGAAGAACACGAAGGCATTTACAATGCGGTTATAAAGCGAAGAAAAGGAAAGAAAAATGAAAAGAATAATATTTTTGGTATTAGTTGTTGGGTTGGTGTCTTGTTTATCTGGTCAGGATATTCGACCGGTGAGGGACGATGTTGGTTACTGCTGGGACAGCCAACAGCTTGGTCGGTTGATGGATTATTTGAAATCTGTGGATAAAGAGATCATGAAAATACCCCGGTTGGTGGCCGGGATATCGCCTCATGATGATTACCTGTATGCCGGAACCATTTATTATCCCCTGTTCAAGCAGATATCCCGGACAGCAAAGGAAGTGGTGATTTTTGGTGTCACCCATGGAACTGTGAGAAAGAAAATTGGAGACCCCCAGAACATCCTGATCTTTGACAGCTATTCCCTCTGGAAAGGGCCTTATAAAAAGGTCAAAATCTCCAAATTAAGGGGATACCTTAAGGAGAAGCTGGATTCACAACTGTATATTACCAATAATGAGGCTCATGAACTGGAGCACTCCATCGAGGCCATGATCCCCTTTTTGCAGTACTTTAACCGGGACATCCAGGTCACCCCCATCATGGTAACCGGCATGGATTTTGAGACCATGGAGAGGATATCCGCTGTATTGGCATCCGTGATTGTGTCTTATATAAAGGAGAATAACCTGGAAATTGGTGAAGATATCTTTTTCTTGATTTCTGCCGATGCCAATCATTATGGGAAAGATTTTGACAATGCCATATATGGAGAAGATCAAAAGGCACATCAACTGGGAACAGAACGAGATCAAAAGATAGCTAATACGTTCCTGGCGGGGAAAATGGACCGGGAAAAGATCAAAGGGTTGACCGGGGAGTTATGGGGGAAGACTTACCGTGATTTTAAAGATACGGTCTGGTGTGGAAAGTATTCGATTCCTTTTGGGATGTTGACGGTGCTCCAGGTGGTGAAGCGATTGGAGGGCGGCAAGGAATTAGCCGGTAAAATCATTCGTTATTCGGATACTTATACGGAAGGTGTGATACCTTTGAAGAAGCCGGGTTTTGGCATCACGGCGCCTTTTTCTTTAAAGCACTGGGTCGGTTTTTTCTCTGCCGGGTATTATTTGAAATAATGCCCGCGGCGCGGCGCATAGCGTCACCGGCCTAAGAAGGCCCTTCAGGCCATATAAAGGCTTCCTTATCAGAGCCAACCAACCAGGTAACCACTATTGAAATTGACATGAATTGAAAAGAGAGATGTTGATTCAAACGTTTAGGGAAGCCTTCAACTTACTTTTTTATGAAAAGTTTTTGCAGGGTCCAGGGACTACCATGACTGCCCCCTTTTTATTCTTAAAGCAGAAAAAAAAGCGACAGTGTTTGATTTTTAAAACAAAATCATATATTATTATAACAGATTAAAAAATTCATATAGGAGAATATTTTAATGACATTGCAGGCCAAACATATCCTGGATGAAGCAATGGGGCTTCCCCCAAATGAAAGAGCCCTGGTGGCAGAAGAGTTATTAGCCAGCCTTGCCCCATCATCTTCCAAAAGTATAGGTGAAATGTGGGCAATAGAAGCTGAAAAAAGAATTGACGTATACGACCGAGGTGAGGTTAAAGCGATTCCTGCAAAAGAGGTTTTCGAAAAAATTGACAGGCAGCGGCAATTTACATAGAAAACCAGGATACTGGAAATCTCACATTTAAACACATTAAACAAAAGCTTTTGCGGAATGCAGCCTTTTCCCCTTTTCTTTTCACCACTGACCTTTGTTTGATGAGAACAACATGCTGTCTTTTCGGACGAGGGGAGAAACATTTCCTGGCAACCAAGAGACCAAATCCAGGTGAACGAGTCTAAACATCGGGATACCCTATCCAAAATCCAGGTGAACGGATCTAAACATTGAGACTCCCGAACCAAACATCGAGACTCCCGTACCAGGCATCAAGACCCATTGAATAAAGGTTAAGTGAAAAAGGTGCAAAATCGAGTCCACTTTATCCGGGATTAATATCAACGAGACCTGGTGTTTGGTCTTCCTATCAAAGAATTATATAAAGGAGACCGAACGTTAACTCTTTTTAACCTGGCATCGAGGCTCGTTGACATGATTTTGAGTTGCCTTTAACCGAAATCAAGATTATGAAACTTGAAACTAGCCTGTCCCCTAACATGCTAACATTCTAACATTATTCCCCGATAATATCTTCAACAGTTACATAGTGATTAAAATAGCCACTGTTCTTGAGTGCCTCATCAGGACCGTATAAGCTAATAAGAGCCCTCTCCAGCGTATAACCGCGGGGTATTTCCAGGGAAGTACATTTTTTTTCCATTTCAGGGATAATTTTTTTGGATATTCTTTCGTTGCTATACTTTATCTCACAGGCAGCGATAACCTTGTCAGTCCGTTTATATACCAGGTCTACCTGGAATCCCGGCTCTCCTCGTTTGAAATAAGGAGATGCCAGCAGCATCTCGTCCTTGAAGCCCATAATTTCGGCAAGGTACCCGGAATGTTTCAAACAAAATCGCTCAAAAGCAAACCCCAACCACACCTCCAGGCTTTCTAACGAAACTTTCTCAAAAAGCCTGGTTTGACCGCCTGCTTTAATAAGCCTGATATTGGGTTCAATATATTTGAAATAAAAAACCAGGAACTCATCGCCAAGACGGTATTTCTTAAATTTGCTGTTCCACCCTTTATCCATCGAAATATAGAAATCTACCAATTCTGCATTTATGAGCAGTTCCAATGCATTTTTCAACGTTCCCCCCGATGGTTTACCCGTTTTTTCCGATATCTCCTTAAACGTTAACAACGTTCCTTTCAGCACCGAAACTATTTTTCGATACGCTTCCACCTCTTTAAATTGACTGTAAAATATCTTATCCATTTCACTAAGCATCAGGCTGTTTTTTGAAAAGCAAAGGACATTGATATTTTGATTGAAAGAGCGATTTAAATTAATTTCTTCAAGGTATCTGGGTACCCCGCCGAAAACCAGGAGATATTTGAGAATTTCTTCTTTGCTTCTTTGATTTCTAAAAAACTTTGCGGCTTCATGGGGCAATAACCCCTTGAGAAGGATTTCAAGAGTAATCCTGCCATACAACGCTTTTGAATGAATAATTCGTTTTACCATAAAAGAGGCAATCGAGCCACAGAGAATCAACATCACATTCATCTTCTTCCAGTAATTATCCCAGAAATATTTTATGGTGCTGATCAACTTGCTGCGGCGTACCGCTATCCACTGCACCTCGTCGAGAAAAAGTATCAACTTTTTTTTCGCTTTTTATTATCCACCAGCTTTTCCGTGAGGTAGTCGAATAATGTGTGCCAGGAATCAAACTGGATTTTGCTGAGAAAAGAATCATCGATATATTTCTCCATTATTTTAACAAACGAAGCCATTTGCCCCTTTGTTTTCTCCCCTTCTATACCTTCAAATTTGAAGAAGTACTCCTTGTTTTCTGCAAATTTTTCCACAAGGCTGCTTTTACCGATGCGCCTCCTGCCATAAATGACCACAAGCTCGCTTTTACCGCTCTTATATTTATCTTCAAGCTGCTGCAGTTCAGAGAACCTTCCGATAAACATAATCGACCTCTTATGCTTTAATCCGCTGTTCAATTAATTAGATTTAATTATCAGATTTTGAAAGAAAAATGTCAATAATCCGCTGCTAAAAAAAAATTTTTTTACCAGCGGATTAACCTGATTCAACGGTGCGCCCAGGGCGCGGCAGAAAAAGTGGCAGGTTGGAAGGTCTCTTTGACTTCCTGTATGCATAAAATACCTGACCCCATACCTGGAAGCGATTTTTCGACTGTCCCTTTTTTCAACATCAAATAGAATACCTGACCCTATTTTTTATTTTTTCTGGTCAGTAGGGTATAAGCCACTTGGAAATTTCCGGGAAGTAGGAGGCAAAGGCTCCGTCGAGAGTGGCATAAGTTTCGTAGTTACAGGGGTCGTACTTTTTATATTCACAGTTACCTGAAAAATGCCCCACCACCAGGCCATAGATGTTAACCACCGGAGCACCATCGCTCACGCTTTCTGTGGCACCAATGACCGTGTTACTATAGATAAATTTTCCCCTGGGCAGTCCTTTGCAGGTTTTGAGTGTGGTATCGACGATATGTTTGGAAAAGGCCTGGGGCGCACCTTTCGGGTGACTGAGCCGGAACAAATCTACAAGATGGTAAAAGGCCACAGGAGCCGTATCCCAACCCAGGAAAGTACTCCCTGCCGGTGGGTCCTGGCTCAACACTAAAAGCGTGTAATCACCATTGGTTTTTGAACCACTGAGAAACCTTGCGCCCAGTGTACGGGGATAAATTCCTGTTGAAACACAAGGAGCGTGACAATATGCATTCCAATACCGGAAGTAACATTCCAGGTTTTGGGCATCACTGTTTTTACTGATGCAGTGGTTTGCAGTCAGGAAGTAGGGAATCTGGGTCTCAGGCACCAGGTCACCCAGGAGACCACCAGTGCACATATAAATATAAGGACCTGATATCCACTGCATGAGTGCTATGCCATAGCGAACATGGTTGATCGCAGGGAAAGTACTACTGTCAATGCATTGGGCATCTTCTACACAAGGTGCATTAAAGGAACAATGATGCGCTGCACGGCTGAGATTTTCATCGTCTTTTCTGAGATTCTGCCGGAAGGGCAGTAAGAATTTCGGTCCCAGGTGGCCAACACCCGCGATTTTGAAGTGAATCGCATGGAGTTCCTCCTGGGAGATAGACCCAAAACAGTGAAGCTGCACGTAAACCACTGAACCGAATACCGTATTGGTCCAAAAATCACCGTTCTTGTTGGGGCCAAGATGGGTATAGGGTCCAAAAGCTTCTCCTTCCAGGTTGTAGATGTAAAGAGACGCATTGGGGGGAAGCGAAAAGTCGGTTAAATGTACACGCAGTGCAGTGGCATTCCGGGATTCCAGGGCGATTGTCCAGGTGAATCCACCTCCGGGAGCGCACTGCATCATTCCTCTCGAATGAAGCAAGGCCCGGGCTGGCAGGCTCTCCGGGGTGAAATCTTCAAAAGATACATCAATATGGAGTTCCCTGGAAACGCCAACGCGTACCTTGCTGCGGGAGGTCTCTCCACATGTCTGGCATTCATAATCATCAATCCCACTAAGCTCTCCCGGAGTGACTTGAAGGGTAATGATGGAGTCCGAAGAAAGCCGAACAGATCCTGCTATAAGCCAGTTAGACTTTTCCTGCATTGCATTCCAATAAGTCGCCGGATCAAAATTCCCCGCTGACCTTTCCATGAGGGCCCGGGGAAAGCCCCTTCCCGGGCTCCTTCCCTGTGTGTTTTCCGCAAACGTAAACACAAAGGATAGTGACAAAATAAAAACCATAACAATGATAAATTTATTCATTTTTAACCTCCTGAAATGGTGTTCGATTTCGTACTCTGTCCAAATTAAACGTACAAATGAACCTGGCACCTGGAATGTTGATGAAATTTATAACTTTTCCTCTTCTATCATATAATGGAAATGTGTATTTGTCAACACAAAAATTGAATTTAGTTGTGTTTTTTTAATAGATCAACGCAATTTTCAATTTGATCAACACACCTAAAAGAAAAAAGGGCCCAGGCAAGAAATTCCGAGACATGTCAATTGTTAATGTCTCTAGAAAGAAACACCAATATAAACAATCTGTACTTAAAATAGTACATTCCCCGGAGGTTTTTTATGGTATCGAATTTGCTTCAACACTTTGATGGCAAAAATAAAGAAGAATAAAAATAAAGACAAAAACCAAGTCAACAAAAACGAAGTCATTGAAAGCCGGCGAAGTTTCATCAAAAAAATGGCAAAATGGTCAACCATTGTTGCCTACTCTGCCGTGGGTATTGACTTCATCGCTTCGACAGGATGTAAAAAAAGTCCTTATGTGGATTTTTATCCAGACTACGCCAACTACGGGGATTACTTCGATTATGCGGATTATTCGGCATATTCTGATTACTCCGCTTATTCCGATTACACCGATTATTCCGACTATTCTGATTATGGCGATTATGCGGATTACTCCGATTACTGCAACATCAGTTACTGCAACGGCCCGGAACACGATTACTCGCCATCCAACCCGGTTTGTTACTGCGACTACAATAATTACTCCGATTACAGCGATTATTCCGATTACAGTGATTATTCCGATTACAGCGATTATTCTGATTACAGGGATTATTCTGATTACAGTGATTACAGCGATTATAATGATTATAGTGATTATAGTGACTATAGTGATTATTCGGATTATTGGGATTATTCCAACTATGGGAATTATGCCGACTATGCAAACTATTCCGATTACAGCGACTACTATGATTACAGTGATTATAGTGCTTATTCGGATTATTGGGATTATTCCAATTACGGGAATTATGCCGATTATGCAAACTATTCCAATTATTCGGACTATTCAGGTAAAAAATAAATAAAAGGAGATTTTAAAATGATTAAATCAAAGTTATTTTATTTTGTGTTTTTTATGTTTCTATTTGCCGCTGTCCAGGTCCAGTTTGGTGAGCAGAAGGCAGCACCTACAGGTTCCGTCATTCCTGGTGAAGAAATTCCAGTACCTATACAAGTAACATTCAAAAATAATTCCAGCCACTCTATAATGGTTCACGTTCTTTCTGCCGATATCATTATTTCTTCCTATCCGCTGGAAGCCAAAAACGTTTTGGAAATTGCCGTGGAATACGGTCACACCGTGCGCCTGGAATACCCCACCTGCCCGAACCGGACGGATTTGAAACAAATGGGCGCGTTAAATGAGCTTTCTCGGACGGTATTAATCAGGGATGACAGGGATACTGTTTTTATAGAAGAGAAATTTTCTGGACAGCGGGTAAAAGGTAAGGGCAAATTGAGAATACCGGATGTCCTTATCTCAGAACCCCAGATGGGAGGATGCCAGGACATGAAAAAACAAAAATCAGATATCAATCAACCGGAAAATAAGAATAAAAAACCTGGTGTGCCTGGTGTTGGCAAGATCGATGAGAAGGTAAACCGCAAGGTACTCCAGGAACAGTTAAAAAAGGAACGTGACAAGAAGAAAGTTAAGAGAACCCGTAAAGAAGACCCCACTCGACCGGAAAATAAAACCGAAAAAGATAAGAAAAAGAAAAACTAAGCATTAAAATGTAAAAACGATTATCGTATCAACGTATAACGGATCAGTGGAGCCCTGTTATGTCGAACATTATTTTTAACAGCAACTGCAATCGCCAATGTGTTTATTGTTTTGCCCGGCAAGAGAAGCGGGAAAGTAATCAATTGTCCCTGGATAACCTCACCATCATCTGTGATTTTCTTGAACAGTCACGAAAACGGAAAGTCAATGTTTTAGGTGGTGAGCCCACCCTTCATGCTGAATTTGACGTATTCCTGGAGTATATGATTTCACGAGGGTTTGTGGTTCATGTGTTCACCAATGGGATGATGGGGGAATCTACATTAAACGCCCTCCATGTGTTGATTTCCAAATGGCAATTGACACGGCGGCGGTTAAAATTTATCATAAACGTAAACGAAGAGAGATACCGGACATCCAAAGAGAAAGACCTGCAGGCGAAAACCTTCGAGGACCTCCACGAATTTTCAACGCTTTCCTTTAATATTTTTGAAAGGGATTGTCATTTAGATTTCCTGGTAGACCTGGTTACTGAAAATACACTGATCCCGGAAATTCGCCTGGGATTGGCTGCACCTATTTCAGGGAATGGGAACGACAAACAGACAAAGAACCGGTTCCTTTCTGTTGAGGATTATCCGTTAATTGCCAAAAAGATCATGGCACTTTCCCTGCTGTGCCAGGAAAATGCTATTGACCTGGTATTTGACTGTGGGTTTCCCTTGTGCATGTTCTCCGATGAAGAGATCGGCAAGTTGTATAAAAACAAAACCCAGTTAAAGTTTATATGTCATCCCATCCCGGATATCGACCCGGATTTAAACGTTTTTCACTGTTATCCGCTTTTGGGCTATTTCCCGCAGAAGTTGACCCATTTCCGCCATTTAAAGGACATATATACTTACTTTCATTCGCTTCTGGCTAAAAGCTCCAAAAGACCTGGGATTTTTGCAGCATGCCGGGAGTGTGAGTACCGGCATAGAGGCATGTGTACCGGGGGTTGTAAAGGACATTACATCGATAACCCGGAGGCCGTGGTTTCCCGATGAACATGAACCATTTAACCGTCATTCTTAAACCCACCAACCGCTGCAATGCCAATTGTATTTACTGTTCGGCCTGGGACCCGGGGAAAAACAAGGGAAGCTCAACAATGTCGGAAACAACCCTGGAAATACTATTTGAGAGAATCGAGGAGTGGGTGAAACATTCGAAACGGACAAGAAAAATCAAAATTATCTGGCATGGGGGAGAACCTACGTTAATGCCGGTGGATTTTTTTTACAAAGCTATCCAACTGCAAGAAAATTTAAAAAACCGTTACGGATTGGAAATTGAAAATAACATCCAGAGCAATCTCCTCTACCTGGACCGGGAAAAACTGGAAATGCTCAAACGGCTCCTTTCCTTTAACGGGCAGCGGCGAACCATTGGCACCTCTTATGAACCGTTACCTGGGATACGGATGGTAAAAAAGGATGATTACACGGCTGAGTGGGAAAAATCCATTGCGCTTTTAAAGGAGAATAATTTTCCCTTTGGGATTGTCTACGTGGTCCACCGGCAATCGCTTGAAAATATGGATACCGTGGTGGAGACCTTGTTAAACAAATTCCCCCGCATCGGTATTCGCTTTAATCCCCTTTACAAAGAGGGAAGGGCAAGCAGTCCTGCGTGCAAACCGTTGTATATTACACCGTTGGAATGGGGAGATTTCTTAATCAAGCTGTATCGAACCTGGGAAGCTAACGATAAAAAACCCAGTTGGCAGCCATTAAAAGATTTTGATACCTTCCATTTCAAGAAGGATTGCCGGATGAGCTGCGATCATTCCGGTAGGTGTGGAACCACGCACCTGGGCATCGACACCGATGGCACGGTTTACAGCTGCGGACGGGGAATCGACAGGAAGTACAAATCCTATGGTAATATTCATAAACATACCATCTCCGAGATTTTGAAAACCCCTGCACGCATCGAAATGACCAATCGTTCCGCTTTCCTGCAGAATACCTTTTGCCTGGATTGCAAATGGTGGCAGTACTGCCACGGCGGATGCCCCATGGATGCGGCCATCAATAACAACAACGATATATTCAAAAAATCAAATTTTTGTATCTCGCGGCAGCGATTCCTGGATACCATTTACAAAGAGCCTTCCCATTGAAACAATGAAAAAAAATCCCAATCACAAAAAACAAAATGTCATTGTTTTACATACCTCCGGGTTTATCCGCAATCCCATGATCAACCAGGTAATCTTAATCAATAACAAAACAAACGATATCAATCATTTGCTTTCCAGGTACATGGACGGCAATAAAGATAAAGAAAATATAGTCAAACAGGTGCACGTTCATGGAGAGATTGGGGATTCCCTGCACATCAGGGGAGATTACCAGGGGGTGGTTAAGGTGTTTGGGGAATCAAAGACGGAGATCATCAAACACTCGAAAATGTTGAAAGAACGGAAGTGGTATATTTGCCCGAAGTATCCTGTGGAAAAACGCGAAGATATTTCCTTTATCACCTCCATGGGGATTGCCGTGGATTTGCTGTATCAGATCGACCAAATGAAGGAAGAGGTGATTTTGAAAATTCTTGACTTCTATCTTCATCACCCCTCATTAACCATTCCTATTGAGCCTTTTCATTCCATTTTAATGTCCAAACTCAAACGGCAGCCCCTTCATTTATGGACGTTGTATTTGATCTTTCCAGGGTTGTTTTTACATGCCGACGATACCGGTATTGCCGATGAACCGGATAAGTTAAGGAACAAGGATTACCTTTATCTTATCGATTGGGAAAACCAGGAATTTAAACGGAACAAAAGCAAAACTGAAAGTGAAAGCAATTTAAAGAGGTATTTTGAAACCGTGCCCAAAGAGCACCCGGGCTGTATGTCATGTGCTCATTTTCATTTTTGTTTCTCATGGGCCAAATATAAAAAGGATTCCTGTCATAAATGGATAATGATCCTGGACCGGATTCAAGCCAATGCAAAAGAGATAGAAAGAATCAGGAAAACCACGAAGGCATTTACAATGCGGTAAAAAGCGCGAAGAGACGCGAACACCCTGACATGTGACATGTGACACAAATGATGTCACATGCCACATGCAGGTGTTATGGTGTTTGCGCCAGGAGTTAAGATGGAAGATATGATATTTAAACTTCTACTTACGGTGACCCGGGTGCTGCGTTCCAGCCTCTGGCTGTCCTGCCAAAAGGCTGATACAGCAACCTGGGGAGTGGAAGGTAGAAGTACATCTATATATCCCAAGCTGGCGGCGGAATTCAATCCCAGCCTTCTTGTCGCCGCAGCCTGCCATCTAAATACTTGTTTTTTTCTCAACATAGTAATCATAACCTCATTACATTCTCATTATCTACAAGGCAATTTATATGCCAACTTGAACATCCTGGATTCTTACTATCCGGGAACCTGTGGAAATTCTTTTTAATCCATGGGTTTCATTTTTTTATAAAAAAACGGTTTTGTTTTTCCCGGCAAAATTATTTGTTAAATTGAACAGTCAGGGTTTACAGATTGTTCTTTTTTCGGCAGCAAATTACCATTTGCCATAAGCATTAACTTAAAGAAAATCAATAGGTGCCCTTCGGGCATATTTAATATGCCTTTCATCCCCCTCGGGGGAAATTCGAAGCACGAAGCACGAAATCCGAAACAAAGGGGCGTCCTTCGGACATATTTAAAACGCCTGCGGCGATGCCACCGAGAGCACAGGAGCATTGTTTTGGTCATTTGGATTTTGGTCATTGGAATTTGTTGCTTTCTTTTTCTTCCCCTATCAGCGGGGGTGCATAAATTACCTGACACCAAATCTTAACACCAAGAAGGAAATTTCAAGATATTTCTGAAAAAAAGATAAAAAAACTCATTTGAAAAATAGTAGAATAAAGTACCTGGCACCTTATTCCTACTGGGGCTCTGTTTCACTGTTTTTGAAAACAAGGGTGCGGTAGGGAAAGGGGATTTCAATGCCTTCGTTGTCGAATCGCTCTTTAACGCTTTTATTCAGGTCGCAGCCCAATATAAACGCATCCGTAGGGCTGTTGGTCCATACATAGGCCCTTAAATTGACCGAAGAGTCGCCAAAACCAATGACCCGTACTTTAACCGGTTCTTCATTATCGGCTATCTCTTCTTCTGTCCGGTTGTCCAGGAACCTGGGATGTTTTAGCGCTTCTTCTTTAATAATTTGCATGGCTTTATCGATGTCCGAGTCGTAACTGATGGCGATTTCAAAGAATTTTTGCGTTCGTTTATCCACGATGTGGGCATTTTCCAGTACTTCAGCACTAATTACCGAATTGGGTATGATAATTCGCTTGTAATCAAAGGTTCGTATGACCGTATGTCTTAAGGTAATATCTTCCACGATGCCGATAAAATCTTTACCAACCAAGCGAATTCGGTCCCCGATGCGAAAGGGTTTGAACATGGCAATAAAAATACCGCTCACAACATTGGAAAGGGCTTGCTGGGATGCGAAGCCGATAATAATTGCCAGGACACCGGAACCGGCAAAAATAGACGTCGCCAGCCCCCGAAGTGCAGGTACCGAATAAATGGCCAGTAATAAACCGAAAAAGTAGATAAGTCCGGTAATCATATGGCTCAGGAACTTGTATTGGGTGGTATCTATCTTAACAAAGTGGTCTTTCTTCGACATGGCTTTCTTAACCAGTTTCGCCAGGATTACGGTTACAATCAATATCACCACTACAACACCCACCCGTATTCCTATTTCGATAAGCACATCCTTATTTATTATTTTATCAAACATGGGAAACCTCCATTGGTTAAACCAATCGAGCCGCAAGCAAAGATGGCTCGTTTAAAAAACCTCATAACCATTTTTTGCGTTTAAAATAGATAAACATAGCAACCGCAGCCGCAGCCATTACACCCCATATAATGAAATAACCGAATTTCCATTTCAATTCCGGCATGAATTCGAAATTCATACCGTAAATACCGGCAATAAACGTAAGGGGAATGAATAAAGTGGCAATAATGGTTAACACCTTCATAACTTCATTCATTTTGTTGCTGACACTGGAAAGGTAGAGGTCCTGTAAACCGGCCACCATATCCCGGTAGGTTTCGGTGGTTTCAATGACCTGGATGGTGTGATCATACACATCACGGAGGTATATTTCCGTGGTCTTTTTTATCAGTTTGGATTCGTCTTTTAACAAACCGTTGATGATTTCCCGCAAGGGCCATACCGCTTTTCTCAGGAAAATCATCTCCCGTTTCAGGTTATGGATGGTTTGCAATATCTCGGGGGCCGGATGTTCCAACAATTGATCTTCCAAAGCTTCGATTTCTTCTCCCAGGCCTTCCATTAGCAGGAAGTAGTTGTCTACAATGGCATCGATAAGGGCGTAAAGGAGATAATCGGCGCCCATTTTACGAATCCGCCCTTTCGCTTTCCGTATCCGTTCCCGTACCGGGTCAAACACATCCTCTTCCCGCTCCTGGAAGGTGACCACGAAATTGGAACCCAGTATAAAACTCACTTGTTCGGATAGGACCTCTTTTTTGGATTTATCGTAATAAAGCATCTTTAATACGGTAAAGACATAATCTTCCAGGCTTTCTTGTTTGGGGCGCTGCAGCGTATTGAGAATATCTTCCATGACCAGGGAGTGGAGTCCGAAATTATTACCGATTTGTTCGATAATGCCAGCATCGTGAATACCACTGACATTGACCCAGTACACCCCTTTGAAATCCTTTTCCGAAAGACAATCGAAGGGGCTTTCCATTTCTTTCTCTTCAAGTATGTCTTTATTGTACCGGATTAGGGAGAGTTTAACGGTTTCGATTTTCTTTTCCCCTACATGAATGAGGGTTCCCGGCGGCTGCGCAATCTTTTTGGCAACCTTCTTTATAAATCCTATCATTTTCAACCTCCTTTTTCCTGTTTTGACGGTTTTACTATTGTAAACGGCTGAAATATAAAAATCAATACCTTCCGGTGGGGCATACAGGGCTGCATCAGAGTTAAATGATGAATTATGAATGATGAGTGATGAAAAGGAACATCAATGACGGGGTACAAATTTTTGTTGCACGAGACTTAAATTAGTTTGCGCGGAACCTAAATTTGCTTGAACGCAACCTAAATTAGGTTGCGCGAGACCTAATTTTGCTTGCGCGAGACCTAAATTAGGTTGCGTGAGACCTAAATTTGCTTGAGCGAGACCTAAATTAAGTTGCGCGAGACCTAAATTTGTTTGTGCGCAACCTAAATTAGCTCGGGCGAGAGCTAAATTTGCTTGCAGGGGAGCGATAAATCGTCCCGTGAGAGACATGAATTCTCCCACGAGACGCTCATCAGTACTTACTATTAAGCAAATACAATTTTCTTTTCTTCGCTTATTCTCTTATTCGCGTGCCTTCGCGGCTAAAATCGAAGGTGCAAATCGAAGGTGCCAGGTATTCTTATAAATGACCGGGGAAAAATCACTGGCCCGCAGGGAAAAATGACTCGCCCGCGGGGAAAAATCTCTGACCCACTGGCTTTCTGACCCGGGGGGCTTTTTTGAAAAACCGCCCCCCTGGACCCCTCGAAAAACTTTCTATTAAAAAAAACAAGAGCCTTTATTAATCTGATTTAATCCTTAAACTAGCGCTTATGCCCCGGTGGGGGAGCCGCGGAGACCGTTGTTTCAAACGTTAAAGGTAACCTCAACTTTTCTTAATTTCGTATATTGACTTTTACTCGGGTTTGCCCTAGAATATCCGCTCGTAAAATAAAAATAAGGAGACTAACATGAAAGTAAAAAGATATGTGTTGTTGGTGTCGGTTATTTGGTTTCTTGCTTTTAACACCTTCGCCGGTGTGGAATGGGTCAGCACCATTACCACCACGGGAACGTCAAAAAAAGCAAGCAATGAGATTATCTCATCTATCTATGCCCAGAAAGGAAACCTTAAACATGAATTCAAAAGCGTGGCTAAAGAGAATATGTTCTATTTCCAGGACGGGTACATGCTCTATAAAGCGGATAGTGACCTCATATATGTGGTCAATGATAAAGATAAATCTTATATGGAACTGTCAATGGATGCCCTGCTTCAACTCACGGGTATGTTCGGCCAACTGGTGAAAATCGAAATATCAGATCATTCGATCAAAACCGACGTGCTCCCCGATGAAACCATCCAGGGATATCCCTGCCATCATGTTAAAATCACGTCGGAATATAATATGAAAGTGAAGATTGCCTTTATTAAAAAGACAATGGCCATGCATGAGGTCAAAGAGATTTGGGCCACTCCCAAAATAGAGGGCCTGGAGGAAATTAATAAATCCTTTTTAAAAAAGGACCTGAAAACCGGGATCCCCGGCCTGGATGAGTTGATCCAGAAGGAAATAGAACAGCAAAAAAACCTGGGATTCCCCCTCAAAATGATCACAACTTCCATGCAGAAGGACAAAAAAGGAAAAGTGAAGAGTGAAACCACCACCACGATGGAAGTGTCAAAAGTTCAAACCAGGACCTTTCCCCAATCCTTTTTCGAGATTCCCAGCGACTATAAACGTTTAGAGAGTCCCACAGAAGGGAAAAAATTAGATATTTTCTGATTATCTGTTCATCATTACAACAGGCACACACCTCACGGTGTGTGCCTTTTTTTTTCACTGCTAAAATGCCTGGCCGATGCTGAGAAAAATCCGGGAAGGAGATTCACCGGGTTGGCGGTCCAGTTTGAAACCCCAATCAAAACGCAGCAGCAGCAGGTCCGTATGAATCCGAAAGCCAAACCCGGCACTTTTGCGTACGTTAAACATGTTAAACTCCGCGGCAGTATTATAAACATTTCCCAAATCAGCGAAAAGTACAAAACTGAACAAATCGTGCAGTCGTACCCGCAGTTCCTGTTTAAAAATGAATAACGCTTCTCCCCCCAGGGGATTACCTTCCGGGTCCAGGGGACCCACCATGCTCTGTCTGAATCCACGGATAGTACTACCGCCTCCGGCAAAAAAACGTTCTCCCGGCAGGTTTTCCTGGCCCAGTCCCCTGCCTGATCCAATTCTTATCGATGTGGCGCTGACCAGGAAACGGCGCAGGGGGACATACCAATGGCTTTCGCAAAAAAACCGGGAAAAATTAGCATCGGAACCCAGGAACCTGGCCGCATGTTGAAAACTGGCGGAAAAAAAGAAACCGCGGGTGGGATTCACCAGGCTGTTCCGCCGGTCATAAGAAAATGCCGCCGTAACATGGGCCAGATTCAGGACCGTATCATCAATAAAAAGTTTTTGCGGGGGAGGCCCAAACGTATGGGTTCGTTCCCAGGTGTAATTCCAGGAAAAAACCAGGGTCTTCCCGGGCCGGAACTGCTGCTGCAACGTCAATCCCCTGCGATTGACCGTAAAGGAAGGTTCTTTTTCCTTACTGGCAAATACAAAAAATTCCGTGGCGATTTTCTTGCCCAGGAAATAAGGAAACCGGTAATAGGTCTTTACATTGGTCTTTTTATTATCAATACTGAAACTGGCGCCTAAGTAATGAGCCCGGCCGGCGATATTGGGATTATCCAGTTCTGCCAGCACCCCCAGGGACTTCTCCGTATCCCAGCGCAGGCCGGTCTTGAGCCGGTATGGCTTGATTTCATTTAATTGAATCTCCACCCGGAAATCTTTATTTGTTTCCTTTTCTTGAGATGCGTTAAGGGGTACGGTTTCAATGTTGACCCATTGAAAAATTCCCAGGTCATACAGCTTTTTCCGGCTCTTGTTAATTTCCTGGAAATCCAGGATATCCCCTTTTTTAAAGGAGAGTTCCCGCCGGATCACCGACGTCCGGGTTAAGGAATTCCCGGTAATAGTAATCTCCCGGATGACTCCCCGGAGATTTTCTTCTATCCCGAACACCAGGTCTACCACTCCCTTTTCCTTAGTTATTCGTTTTTGGGAGGTGACACGGACATCATTGAAACCCTTACGGGCATACGCGGCAGCAATCTCGTATTTTGCTTCAATAAATTTTACCGGGGAAAACACCTGGTCTTTCTTTACACTGATGGCTTTAACCAGTGTTTCTCCATCCAGCAATCGATTACCGGTGAAGGATATTTGTTCGATCTTAAATAGGGGGCCTTCTTCCACAGGGACAGTGACAATTACTTTTTTCTCTAAGGGTAGGAATTGGATTTCAGGTTCCCGGCACTGAGCGGTGAGGAACCCCCGTTCCCGGCAATATTGGCTCAATTCCCGGGCCACCCGGCCCGGTTGCTGAAACACCAACCACTTCAATCGGCTTACCTTGAGGAAACCATGTAAACGTTTCCCGGAAATCAAGCGGTTACCCTGGAACAGAAAACGTATCCGGCGGTATTTCAGTCCTTTTTCAATGGTAAAAGGATAGCGGTGAACGTTGTTAGCCGCTGTTTCCGGGGGCCCGGTACTGACCTTAGCCTGGCAATACCCTTTTTTAAAGAGGTAAAGTGAGAGAGCCCCAATGACATTTTTTGTACTTTGTTGGACGAATTGTCCCTCTGACCATAATTTCACCAGTTTTTTCCTGAAGCGGCGGGGAAGAGCAGCCCCTTGAAATTCCAGGAAAATTTGCGGGCCGGCACCGATGGTATATATGATGGTTATTTTTCCATTCTCTTCCTGGCGTTTGGGTTTGATATCAGCCCAGAGGTAATTATTTTTTAGATAAAGGTTACCCAGGCGTTCCAGGTCTGCCTGGAACTTGAAATAATTAAAGGTTCTTCCTTTCCGCAATTTTAGGGTGCTGTGAAGCGTTGACCCGGGAATCCCAATGTCACCATTGAATTGGATATCTCCTACTTTGACGGGTTTTGGGGGACTTTTCTTGGTTGCTTTGGGTCTGTCCCCGGAACCCGCGGAACCCAGGCGAAAACGAATATCATGCATCAACGCGGCTGAATATTGTTCATTGTCCTGCTTGATACCCTGGATAGTTACATTGGTAAAAGGAGTGTAATCCAGTATCCAGGAGCGGTTCTGGGCCTGCTTTAAGTCCTGGGACAGGGTCAATTCCAGGTTAGAGGTCAACCGCTGCCCAACGGTCAATCGTGCTCCGGGATTATTTTTGCTGGCGATCAAACTACCGTCAATTCGTACCTGATCGATGCCCAATTTTTGTTTGGTAAACTGCTGGATTTTACCGGAAAGAGTACTGCCGATATAGGACAGGGCCTGGCTGCCCGTGGTATCCAGCAGCGAACCGGAAACACTCTCCAGGGTTTTGCCCGTGACCAGGAGAGAAATGATATTGGGTTCCGACAGCGAAGGCGTTGAAGTAAAAGAAGCTTTAATGGTTTCCGGCGTGCCGCTGAGCTCCAGTACAATATCGTAATCTTGAACCTTTGTCCGGGCACGAATGCGCAGGTCCGGTTCCAGGCGATAGGGATTAACAAAATTGATGATACCGCTTTCAATCGAATACCTGCTGCTGCCCAGGTAAATTTCTCCGCCTTCTGTTATGGTAAGCCTGCCGGACAGGGCGGGATAGTTATAGGACCCCCGCAAGGAAAGGTCCGCCGATAATTCGGACCGGGAGATGTTATTGTTGATCAGCAGGGGTGAAGAGGTGCGCAGGCCAATATCCAGATTCAGCCGCTCCCAAAAGCTGTCTGCCTCTTCCGGCACCGGTACGGTGGGTGTCCCACGGATATAAGTAAATAATTCCGACATGACATTGAAAGGTTCTTTGTAAACACCCTCGCCGATATCAATAATACCTTTCAACAGGTAATCCTTACCGTTGAAGGTTAGAGTTACTTCCCCCGACACTTCGGAAAACAACCCCGGAGGATACTCGAAATGGCTGTCTTTTGCGGTAAGTTTCAAATCCATTTCCCGGATACCACTGTTATCATATGAGATTTCTCCATGGATTGTCATGGGGCCGCCGTTCAAATTTCCCTTAAGAGCTTCCAATAAGACACGGTCCCGGCTGAGCCGCAGTTTACCGTTTAATTGATTGATATACAGGTTCGGGTTGATGTAACGCATTTCAATATTTTCCAGGTCCAGGCTGCCTGAAATCTCCGGTTTTTGAATATGGCCGCTAACCCGGAAGTCCAGGCTATTTTTACCCGCCAATTGCATCTCTTCCAGGAATGAGCCCACCAGTTTGGCATCCACCTGGCCAATAACCCTGAAGTCTAATACCTGTTGGTCCATTAAATTTGCAGCGCCGGAAACATCCAGCTGACCCCAATTGGATTCATCGGTTAAAGAGAATTGGTCCACCAGGAACCGGCCCTTCTCTAAACGAAACTTGACCGGTTTTGCAGAACTGATGGCAGGAAAGCCTGGGATATTAAGGCGCATGCTGGAAAAATCGGCGTCCGCAGATAACTCCCGGAGGTCCCGCACGTTTCCTGAAATTTTAATCCGCCCCTCTAACCGGCCGTTGAGCCCTTTTTCCGTTCCCATGCCAGGCTGCGGGGGTTCGCCTTCAATTGAAAATTCTTTTAATATCAATTCAGATGATAAGACCGGCTCTGCCAGTGAACCGGAAATCCGGGTTTGAAGAGAAATACTGCCGCTAAAACGATAAGGAGCTGCAAAGGGATTCAGCAGCACTGGATCGATCTGCGCCGAAAAGGTAAGCCCTTCTGTGCCTCCGGCGGCCAGGGGGGGCGCTTTTTGAAAAAACTGCCCCCCCTGGACCCCCCCGCAAAAACGTTTGATTAGGGGGAGAAAGCCGTTGACTTGTACATGGGAACCGGGCCCTTTTAATTTTAGGCTTTCTACGGTAATGCCCTCAGGGTTGAATGAAATGCGAATCGGTTCCTGGTTCTCCAGCTCCTTTTGCCAGGTTCGCATGAAAAATTTTTTAATATCTGCCTCTACCTTTGCAGTCTTTAAGGCATTGTCCAGGTCCAGCCCGAAATTCACCTGGCCTGTCATATTGCCGGAAATACCTTCCAACACATCAAACCCCTGCCTTTGAGAGAGTTTACCAAAATCAGGAATATCGATATAGGCTGTGCCTAGCAGCGGATAAGGCGGGACCATGCGCCCAGTGCCGGTGATCTCTATTGACAGTTCCGGGACCCTTAGCTGATAATTCAACCGGTTATTTACCAGTTGAAACCGGCCGCTGATCTCCCCCGGGACAACCTCCGCTTGGTCCTGCATGCGATATGACCCATTTGCCAGGAGAATATCGGCTTCGATACGATGCGGTAATACATGGGCTGCCATTGACAGGGTTCCTTTAACCGGGAAATCCTTTTGAAAATAATTCATCAACTGCTCCAGGCGGATTTCTTTTGCATTAATGATAATATTCAAAGGATTAGTCTGCCCGGACAGGCGAACGTGACCGTCAATGACTTGCTCACCCTGGAAAGAGCCGTATAATTCCCCCTGTACTTGCCGGTTTTTCATAAGGAAATTTCCATGTACCCGCTTACCAGGGGTGGCAAAATTGAAATCGCGGATAATGATGGTCCCGTACTCCAGGCGAGCCGTGATCCCTCCGGCCAGGAAGACCTGGTCTGCTTTGGGTGCCGGTATTTTCAAGGGTACCAATGTTACCGCTGCATTCCCCTGCAAACCATCAAGAGAAAAATCCACCGCTACCAGGTCCAACCTGCCGGATGTTTTAGAATAAAGGGGATGGGAAAAATAAGCGGTTAATAGGGGACTCTGCAAATTAAGGGATTCCCAGGTCAAGGAGAGGCGAGTCCGGGTTTGTTTACCGGGTTCACTTTTTCCTTCCTTTTGATAAAAATCCCCATTTCCCGATATTTCTCCGCCAGCCGCGATAATATGTAATTCCGGAATGGACAGCCGGTTGTCCTTCCAGTGTATTTGTCCGTTGATACGTATTGGTTCATTTCCTTGCAGTTCTGTAGCATTTAAGGTAATATGGGCATCCTGGCTGTCCAACCGGGCTGAGATGTTGACGGATTCCAGCCGGAGACGTTTATCCTGGTATATCAATTGCCCTGGCCCGGTTTTATTTTTTTCGACCTGCAAGATAAGTTCTTGTTTTCCTTCATCCATAAGGGTTCCTGCCAGGTGGATGCCGGGAATATCTGCCTGCAAATCGCCCGCCGGGTCCCGGTACGACAACACCCCGCCTTCGATGCTGATATTGCGAATGAATAATGGCGGTGTTGGCTCCCCTGATTCCTGGAACAACTGGGGTGGTATATTGAAGGTCCCGTCTTGATTGACTCGAATATCCACCCTGGGGTTGACTACCCGGATATCACGGATGTCTATTTTTTTCCCCAGGATAAGGGCCGGTGTCAGCCGAAGGTTGAGTTCATCAGCCTGGAAAAAAGGAGGAAGAGTGGAATTGTCATGGGTACCGGCAGTGGGCTTCTTTAAAGAAACCCGCAGGGTAAACAGGTTATAATCAAGTGATTGGGCGGATAGTGACAGGTTCAACGATTGTGCCAGGGTTTTCTGCAAATGCTTCAATACTTTTACCTTGACAAAAGGTGTGTGAACAAGCCCCACAAGAATTACCAGCAAAAGCAAAAGCGAACCTAATATCCAGAGGACTTTTTTTCTCACTTCTACTTCCAGAGATCTTTTTTGGTATCTTAATTCGGGTCGAACGCTCAAGCCAGGGCAATGATAATAGCCAGGATTACAATAATAAAAAGAGCAATTATACCGATCATTTGCCAGAAGGCTTTACGGGAACCGGGTGTGTACTCCTGGTCCAGTTTTTCAATTTCAACTTTAATGGCCACCATGTCTTTCTCTGTGGTCCTGGCATTTGATAATTCCGCACATACGGACTCATTCGAAACTCCTGCGGCAGCCAGTTTTTCCCCCNNTGATTTCTGACAATTTTTTATTGTTCTCATTGATTTTTTTCTTTATTTCCGAAAGAGTTTGATCCAACTCCCCAATCTCCTCTTTCTGACTGTCACGGATACTATCGATCTCTTGTTTAAGTTTCTCAGATTCCGATTCAATGGGATTTATTCTTTTTGTTATGCTTATAATAAGATTTTCAGCCTCTTTCACCTTTTGATTTAGATCTTCCTTTTCCAGGCTAAGGTATTTCAATTGTTGGTTTATCTCTGTTTTTTCTTCCTCAGGGATTTGTGGATCTGCGGTTTTTCCCTTTAAATCTTCCTCCTCCTCGTCAATTTCTTTCAGTCGCTTATCGGCATCCCTGGATTCTTCTTTTGCGTCTTTTAAGACTTTGTTTTCATCACTTAGCCGGGAATCTATCTCTTCTTTCCGTTGTTTTGCTTGCTCCAATTGAGAATCAAAAGATTCATCTTTTTGTTTTCTTTTCTCTTCGATATCTTTTTTTTGTTGTTCCAATTTTTGCAGTTGGACAATTAGTTCTTCTTGATTTTTTTGAGCTTTGGAAATTGATTCTTTTAGATTACCGTAGGCATCGATATCCAGTTGGGATTCCCATGCTTTTTTCCCCAGCGCAGTCAACTGTCGGGAGTATTGTTTTTCTTTTTTTTTGATGAGTCGTTTTTTCTTAAATAATGCCGTGCGTCTTTTAAACTCCTTTATCCCATCTTTAAAAATCTCATTAAAACCCATTGTTGACATCCTTGTTTAATACTCACAGGAAATTAAAATATCACATTTCAGTAAATATGTCAATTTATAAAAAATTCCCAACGGGGAAATAAATTTTTTTGATTTCAAAGTGTGGCCATTTCTTCGTTATCGAAATTCCGGCAATATTTGCTAGAGTTACGTTATTCTTTATTATCTTTCTTCTTTTCCTGTTTTAACTGATATTTCCGCTCCTTTGGCTCACGTACAGGCGGCGGTGGTTGATTTTGACTGCCAAGAACTTGAAAAAATTAAAATTCTTTGTGCTGCGCTGGGATATATAATTCAATTAAACATTGTTCCATTTAGTCCTCACCTTTTGAAATAGACCTGGATAATAAGTGATGACAGCATTGTAACCTCGCCGCCTATTCATTGGTTTTGTCCAGTTCGTCAAAAATCTCTTCCTTGATAATTTCTTCGATGACATCTTCCAGTGATACAATACCCTTAAATTTATTATTCTCATCACAAACCAACGCCAGGTGCATTTTTCTATTGATAAAGAGATTCATGAGATGGTCCAATTTTACACTTTCCTTGATTATTATCATGTTCTCCTTTCGGCTTAATTCCCAAACCCTTTGTTTTCCATTTACGTTTATACCAATAAGGTCTTTTACAAATAAAATTCCCATTTTGGATTTATCCGTTTCCAGGAATACCGGTACCCGAGTAAAGCCCATTTTTTTTATTTCAGATAACAATTTCTCGTCGATAATTGTTTCTCCCTTCAACCAGTAGACCCGGGATTTCGGGGTTAGAATATCTTTTGCCGTTTGATCGGAAAAGGAAAGGGCACCAAGACTAATTCTTTCTTCATCTCGATCTATCGATGAATCCGGTGAATCCCTGTGAAACTTAATGATCTCTTTAATTTCTTTCTTACTCCAAATAACCGGTAGTTCTTCACCCAACATTTTATCCAACATCCATGAGAGAGGCCAACTCACCGGGTACAAAAGTACGATAAATACCCTTACCAACCAGGCTGTATTTGCTCCCAGGGTAAGTGCAAATCTTGAAAATACGGCCTGTGGTAATATTTCGCCGAAAATAACAATAAGACCGGTGGCGATCAGGCCAGCAATGAATCCTTTGGCAATACTCCCCAGGAATATGGCCATCGCAGAATTGACCGCTACATTACCCAGGAGCAGTGTACATAAAAGCAAATTGCCTTTCTTCCTTACCGGGTAAACTTTTTTAGCTTTCTTATCGCCCAACCTGATTTTTCTCTCCAACGCCGTTAAATTCAGGCTAAACATTCCCAGGGTCAACCCGGAAAATGTGCCTGAAAGTATAACAAGTATAAGTACGATAATGATACTCATGTTCCTGCCATGCTTTTATTTTAATAAAAAAGAAACTTTTTTTCAAACTGTTAAAATAGGCTGCTCTTTCCTCTATAATAGGAGGATTAGTGACCAGGCAAGAAGAACCATCCTGGTTTAATTTTTACATGAATTTAAATATCACATTAAGGTAAATATATCAATTCATTTAAAAAGCAATGATTCACCCTCAAATTTTGGTATATGTGTTGTTTAATGTTAAAAGTTCTTTATTTGCGGGCAGGAAAACTGCCTGTTTTGCCGCCATTTTCTACCTTGACAAAAAGTTCTCTGTTGTATAGGCAGGGGCGTGATATGCAACAGATGCTTATTTGCTGGAGTTATGTTATTCTTTTTCTTTATTATATTTCTTCTTTTCCTGTTTTTTTGGCGGTGGAGGTGTTTGCGGTTTTTGCTGCTGCTTTTTCTTGAGTTGAGTCCCCGCCGGCTTTTGCGGGGGTTTTGTTGGCTGGACTTTCCAGGTTCCCTGGTGATATTCGCGGGCTTTTTGTAATTGTTTGTGTTTATCCGGTGGTTCCCGTTTTAACTGATATTTCCGCTCCTTCAGGTCACGTGCCGGCGGCGATGGTTGAGTCAGTTTTCCCAATGAATCTTTTCTTATCCTATATTGAGGATATTCTCCCGGATATTTTCGTATGTGATGCTCTACTGCCCGTTTAATGCCGGTATTTAAATTGCGATGTCGTTCGGAGTAAAGGATAAAACGCTTTGAGATCCGGGGATAATGCCGAACATAATAATACCTGCGGAAATGCCAGTCAACATAGTAGTAAGAAGGAAGATCAACAATAATTATCGTTCCTCTCGGTCCGTAATAAAATCCCCAATCATACCAGTAAGGATACCGGTACCACCGGGGATAGGGATACCAGTAGGGATAACCGAACCAATAGGGATAAGGATTAACATAATATACCTCCACCCGGGTCCCTGTATCTGCAGGTTTTTCGGTTTCGGTGACTTTCATTTTTTCAACATCATACCCTTGTTCCCTGGCATATTCCTCTGCGGATTGCTCGAATTCTTCCATAGCTTCCGGGTCTTCTTCCAGGCTCTTTCTCCAGCTATCAACAGCCTGGGATTGTTGACGAACCACCTCGATATGAAGCTCCTCCAGTTGTTTCTTGATCTGCTGCGGGTTATTCCTGTACATATCTCCCAATAGAATGGTAAGTGAAATATTATCGGTCAGGATACTTAAAATTTCCGGGAAGCGAACCAGTTCCCGGTAAGCAGAAATCGCAGTCGGAGGATAATTGTTGATGAGTGATTCATATACGCTGCCGGATTCCTCTTGCAGTCGGTATATTTTCATAAATACTTCCTGGTAATCGATACCCACGGCACGGACGTTACTACGAACCTCTTCCGGGTAATTTTCCACCTGTTTTAGAAGTTCCTTCCCTGATTTCTCCCTGTTTTTGGCGATTATTTCTACCAATTCAGGATAGCGAACCAGATCCCAGATGGTTTCCTGGATTTTCCTGTCATAAGGAGAGAGAATTTCTTTGAATTGTTCCCTGGACCTTTCCTGGACATTGCTGATTTTTACCAGTAATTCCGGGTAAAGCGAAGCTTCTAAAACGGCATTTCTTACTTTTTCCGGGTAAAGGACCAGTGCTTCCACTGCTTTTTGTTTTTTTTCCGAAAGGCCCTGGACCAGTGATTGATCTGTCCTTCCCAGGCTGATACCTGGAAAGCAAAGGCATAAACCAGGAGAATAATGGCTGTCAACTTAACACCATTTGCTTTTCTAATCTTTGTCATTTTGCTTTTTCCTTATTTTTTCTCTTAAACTTTATTATAAGTAACCTAAAGTTTTTAACTGTTTTAGCGTTTCTTTGCTAATAGCTGTTTCCCGGACCTGGAAATTGGATTGAGCGGAATTTTTTATTATTTGAACCAGTTTTTTTTCTAAGTCCATACAAATTCTCCTGAATTTTAAATCCGGGTACAAATCTTTTTGTTCCAACGGGTCATTTTTAAGATCGAAAAGTCTTCTTTGGGTGACCGCCTTCCAATTTGTCCTTTCCCGGTTAAAGGATTCCTCCGTCGTCATGGTGACAATAAATTTCAAATCTCCTAAGCGGATCATCTTTTTTTCAAAGCCACCTTCGGATATGGCTTCGGAAATAATGTATTTTCTATTTCTTTCGGTAACAGGTTTCAGCAGGGATCCCCCTTGAACAAAATCAGGTATTTCAAATTCATAGAAATCCATAATCGTGGGAAAAATATCCACCAACGAAACCGGATGCTGAAAGGTTCCATGTTTGTATTTAAAGGGGTATTTAATGATTATAGGAACTTTTATAAACTCCTCGAAAAAATCTTTGCCGTGATAACTGTAAAAATTGTTGGGATAATGCTCATCAAAGTGTTCACCGTGGTCGCTGACAACAATGAACATCAATTCCTTATAAATACCCAGTTGTTTGGTTTTTTCAATAATCTTCCCAACACAGCGATCGACGTAATGAATACCGCTGTCATATAACGTGACACAATCGTCGCGGTTGAATAATTGATTTTTTTGTAAGAACTCTTGAAAGTCGTCGGTTAACCGGTCCTTTGCCGGGGATAATCTTCTAAAGTTATTGATATAATTCCAGTTTTCCAGGGTAACTCTCTTTTCTTCCAGGAAATTGCAATTGGAATAGGGAGCGTGTACCATCCAGGTATGAATAAAAAGAAAAAAGTTTTTTTCTTTATGATTTTCAATTTCTTTTAAGACATTTTTAAAAGTATTATCGGTAAAAAAGGGGTCGTAGCGGTTATCCTTATCAAATCCTTTAGCAAAGCCCAGTTCATCCGGCAGCAGGACAAATTTTATCGTATCGATGTGCCGGGTCTTTAGGATTTGGGCAATGGTTTTTATTTTATCGTTGAGTTTCGGGTATTTTCCTTCAGGGGGACTTCCCCAGTAGTTATTAATGCCGTGCCTGGAGGGGAGGGTCCCTGTTAACAGGGACATATGGCTGGGAATGGTCCAGCAGCCATTGGCGTAGGCATTGATATAGTAAGCCGAATCCTTCACCAACCGGGATAAATGAGGTGAAGTGTCCCGGAAATACCCATAAGAACTTAAATGATCGCCCCTTAACGTATCGATGCTAATGAGTATGATTTGTTTCTTTTGGGGTATTTTTTTCTTATCCCAGTGGGTGAATAAAAAAAGGACCAGGGAAATCAAAATGGCTGTAAAAACCATTCCTTTGGCTAACCGCTTTTTTTTCTTTACCCTTTGATCGTTCATTTTTATCATATTCTTTGGTTGTTCCTGCTTCTTTTTGCTTTTTAAAGTACTAATTTTAGTCGAAATAGATTAAGTGAACGTTAAATTAAGATTAAAATTTTTTAATGCTTTACCCTAATATTATAAAGGGACATACAAAAAGAACTCCTAAGTTTCATGATGAATTCCTCTTCGTTTCTAATTCTCTTACAAAACAAAAAAAATCAACTCTTATTTCTTGACAAATAAAAAATTTTATAATAATTTGAAATATGATAGAAAAGGAGGTTATTATTATTGCCATATGGCCATTTCATTTGTTTTACTTGCGGTAGGTTTGGTGCTGGTGGTAAAGGGAGCGGATTTCCTGGTAAATGGTGCCTCTTCACTGGCCAAACGCATGGCTGTCCCGGAGATTGTTATCGGCCTGACCATCGTGGCCTTTGGCACGTCTGCGCCGGAACTGGTGGTCAATGTCTTCTCCAGCATCAGCGGTAAAAGCGAATTGGTGCTGGGTAATATTATCGGCAGCAACGTCTTTAACACACTGTTCATCCTGGGCATTGCCGGTTTAATTTACCCTTTGGAAGTTCAACAAAATTCGGTTCGCAAAGAGATCCCCTTTTCTTTATTAGCGGCTGTGATTTTGTTTATCCTGGCCAACGATTACTTGATTTTTAAAGGAGAAGTCAATCGCGTTACCCGCATCGATGGACTCATACTTCTTGTTTTATTCGGGGGTTTTATTTATTATACCTTTGGGCTGTCCAAAATAAAGCCCACTTACTCCCATGAAATTAAATTATATTCCCTGTTTAAAACCTGGATTTTCATCATTATCGGCTTTGCCGGTTTATTTTTAGGGGGGAAGTTAATGGTAGATAACGCTGTAAGTATTGCACGAAAACTGCAGGTCAGCGAAAAACTGATCGGTCTGACCATCGTGGCGGTGGGGACATCCTTGCCGGAATTGGCAACTTCAGCAGTGGCTGCTTTTAAAAAACGGTATGACCTGGCTGTTGGCAATGTGGTGGGATCGAATATCTTCAATATTCTTTTTATCCTTGGTGTCAGCGCCCAAATATCCCCGGTTCATTATAGTACTGCCTTTAACCTGGACCTCTATATATTCGCGTTGGGTACCCTTTTACTGTTTGCTGCCATGTTTACCGGTAAAAGCCGGAAACTGGACCGCTGGGAAGCACTCATCCTGTTGGTTACTTACATTTTGTATACCATTTACATCATTGTACGAAAGTAAAAATCCAGTTGTTTTCTTCCATCCAACTTAACTTCAATCCCCCATATGCGCTAACTTAAAGAAAATCAAAATGAGGATAGGGGACAAGTCAATAAATACGTTCTACCTGTTTTACTTTTTATTTTCCTGGAAAAACGAACGGTAAACCTTTTGAAGTTCACCGTTTTTGATCATTTGTTTCAATCTGTCCGTGGGTTGGTTCATCCACTGATGCATGGGGTCATCTTTCAACAGCTTATCCAGGTAAGTATTGAGCTCGGGGTTATTGAATTCCCGGGCTTCCGGGATGAGTTTGAAGTAAAAGTGCTGGGCAACATCATAGAAACCGTGCCACCAGGTATAATCCGGTCCCATCATGGCAGCGCCATGACGGGCACGCCGGCCTTCATGATGCCACAACTCCCAATAAACCCACTCGATCTTATTGCTGAATTCGGCCTTGTTTTTCAGCAGGTTGTTCTTTTTAACAATTGCCATGATCTCAGCGGCGGGTTTGGCAAATTTTTCGTTGTACAGGCGAACCGACGCATCATACTGATAGAAATGACCATTAACAAAGACTTTCCCATGGCAGGTGCTGCAAACCTCTTTCATACTATCACGTTTTTTTTGCCAATTTTCCAGCTTTATGGAGACCTTTGGGCGCAGTGTCCAGGAAATCCGCTTACCCACATCGTGGGTTGCTTCCTGTTTTTTTGTGGCAGACATGTGACAGGTGGCACAGGTAGGGGCGGCATAATAATCTTCCCCTACTACCCATTTCTCGGACTTCAGGTTCATTTTATCGATATTGGTGTAATAGGTATTACCGTGTTTGGATTCTTCATAGACTTCTTTTTGAGGATGGTCCGGCCCCAGGTGACATTTGCCGCAAGCTTCCGGCTGGCGGGCCTGGGCTTTTGAAAAATGATGACGGGTATGACAGGCTGTGCAAGCACCTTTACTGCCGTCCAGGTTCAACCGGCCAATACCGGAATTGGGCCAGCTTTCCATGGAAAGTTTGTTGGGAGATTTCGGATCCAATTTAACTCTGGAGCCGTGACAGCTTTCACATCCCTGGATGGCTGCAGGATAACCCCCGGCAGCGTTGGCCAAATACGCATCTGCGGATTCCAGGATCATCCCGGCCCTGGCATGGTGGGACATATCTACTTCATTCATTTCTTCTTCATGACACTGCCCGCAATCGCTAGGGGTTACCAGGGTGGCGATTAATGCTTCATAATGCATGAACCCATCGGCATCCTCTTTCTTTGCCCCATGGCAATCGATACAAGTAACATCGCCGGCTGCATGGCTCGAGTTAAACCATTGACGGTACAAACCAGGAGTTTTTTCCTTGTGACAGGTGATACATTTATCGGCAGCCGTATCGCTTTCGGCAGGTCCGGCCCCCATTACTACCGGTAATCCAACTAAGAACACCAGTAATATTAAAAAGGCTATTCCCTTCATTGGCTCCTCCTTTTTGTTTTGAGCTTTTTTCCACGAATTGACACGATTTGTTTTTTTCTCTTTTAAAATAAAAGAACTCATGAAGAAATTATAGTTAGAACAAAACAGGAATACAACCCCAGACCGGGGAAAAGCAGGGGGACAGACAAATTTTTCGCCACTTGCAAAAACGTTTGATTATTTTTTTGTCTTCGGCTGCCAGTTCACGTCTCTTTGTGCAGCCAGTTGCTGCAAACGGATTAATAACTCCCGGTTTGTTTGGTATGCGGCCCTTCTAGCTCGAAATGAAGTCCTTTTGTTGGTTAGCCTCACACAAAATGCGATATTACCCTGATCTTTAGGAACATCGAATAAAGTGCCAGGTAAATTATCCGCTTTCCGGAAAATTCTTCCTGTTTGGTTGATATATTTACCAAACTCTTGTAAAATAATTTTTTTACAGGATATTAATAAGATTAAGGAGTATTACCATGAATCAAAAGGAAGGCCCTTCTACTCGTTCGGTTCACCTGTGCAGCCGTATCGATCCGCTTACAGGCGCAATTGTTCCCCCTATTATTGAAAATTCAGCATTTGCTTACCATACCCTGGAAGAATGGCGTGCCGCTGCACTGCACCAGGTCCCGGGGCATATTTACAGCCGGAATACCAATCCTACTACCGATCTTTTTGAAGAAAAAGTGGCGGCATTGGAAGGAGCAGAGAAAGCCACCAGTTTTGCTACCGGTATGGCAGCCATCAGTACCACGTTATTCGCCCTGCTGGGTCCCGGCATGCATGCAGTCACGGTTAAAGATGCGTATGGCGCAACATACCTGCACTTTGTACAAATTTTGCCTCGTTTCGACATTGATTGCCATGTTTTCGAAACAGAAGATACAGGGGCGATTGAGACTGCCATAGAAAAAAACTGCGACCTGTTGTACCTGGAAAGTCCAACCAATCCCACCCTTAAAGTGCTGGACCTGGCTCGCTTAATTGGTCTTGCCCAACAAAAAGGAGCAATTACCGTGGTTGACAATACCTTTGCCACTCCTATTAACCAGTCACCGATTACCCTGGGCGCAGACCTGGTGATCCACAGCGCCACCAAATACCTGTGCGGACACGGCGATGTCTTGGGCGGTGTGGTTTGCGGCAAAAAGGATTTAGTAGAAACGATTTTTCGTCACCGGGAACTAACCGGCCCTTCCCTCGATGCGCACAGCGCATATCTAATGCTTCGCAGCCTGAAAACACTGGGGCTGAGGGTGCAGCGGCAAAACAAAAATGCCCTGGCATTGGCACAATTCCTGGAAAAACAGCCGAAAGTGACACAGGTTTTCTACCCCGGACTAGAAAGCCACCCGGGTCACGAAATCGCCAAAAAACAGATGAGCGGTTTCGGCGGTGTGTTAAGTTTCGAACTTAAAGGTGGATACGAAGCAGTCAAACACTTCCTGCCCCAGTTGAAATATGCATACATGGCGGCTAACCTGGGACAGGTAGAGACCATTGTCGGCCCCCCCGCCACCACCAGCCACGTTGAACTGACCGACCAGGAACGAACCGCAGCCGGTATCCCCGAAGGTCTGATCCGTTATGCCGTGGGCATCGAAGATGTAGACGACCTGAAGGCAGATTTAAATGCAGCCCTTGAGAAGATATAAGTTTTGCCTCCGGCGGCCAGGGGACCAATTTAGTTGAGTAAGGTGAGTAAGGTGAGTAAGGTAAGTAAGTTGAAGGTTTCCCTACTCATAAAAAAGGCAGATTCCCATGAATAAATATAGCCTCAACCATTTGATACACCTTCTGGTGATTGTATTCATTTTAAGAAACCTTCGAGATGGCCCGAAGGGCCTTTTATGGCTGCCCGCGCCGCGGGCCTGGACCCCCGCAAAAACTTTTCATTAGGAGAATGATAGAAAAGAGAAAGATTTTAATTAAAGGTGGTATTGTTGTTTCGGATCGATCGGTGTCACCCATGGATGTACTCATCGAAGGTGAGCAGATTGCCGCCCTGGGAGACACCGCCGGTTTAACCGTTGATGTAGAAATCGATGCACGTGGCCTCCTGGTGCTGCCCGGTGCAGTGGACTCCCACGTTCACTTTAATGATGTTTTTATGAATACTATCAGTGTACATGATTACTATACTGGTACCCTGGCAGCCGCTTACGGCGGTGTGACCAGTGTGATCGATTTCTCCAACCAGGCAAAGGGTGAATCCCTTATGAGTACCATCGATACCAAAAAAAAAGAAGCCGAAGGTTTGGCACTGGTGGATTGGGGGGTTCACCCGGTGATCACCCAACCCGACACCTCGACACTAAACGAAATTCCATTGGCGGTGGAAGCAGGCGCACCAACCATTAAATGCTACATGACCTATCGTGATGAGGGGTTGTTAATCGAAGATAACGATTTAAAACGTATTTTAATGGCCCTCCGGGAAGCCGGGGGAATGCTGTTGGTGCATGCTGAAGATAATGAAATCATCGAGGCCACTGTTCCTGCCATGATCGATTCCGGCAAGGTAGATTCTATTTACCATGCCAGGAGCAGACCGGTGAAAGCCGAGAATAATGCCATCCGCCGCTGCATCCAAATGGTAGAAGAAACCGGCGGTAAACTTTTTGTCGTTCATATGGCAACCGCCGATGGCATTGAAATGATAAAAGACGCTCAAGAAAAAGGATTGAATGTATTTGCCGAAACATGTACCCATTATCTTTTGTTTACTGATAAAATGCTGGAAAGACAGGATAGTATCAAATGGATTTGTTCCCCGCCCCTTCGGGACCAATCCAACCAGGACCGTCTCTGGAAAGGACTCAAAGAAAATATTATTTCCATGGTAACCTCCGATGATGCCGCCTATTCCTGGGAAGCGAAACTTTATGGAAAAAACCGGTTTGATCTCTGTCCCAATGGTATTCCCGGTGTTGAACCCCGGCTCAATTTGCTGTATTCCGAAGGGGTGGTCAAAGGGAGATTGACATTGTCCCGGTGGGTGGAGTTGATTTCTACTGCACCGGCCAGGTTTTTTGGTCTGGCACAGCGAAAAGGCCATTTGCATCCCGGGGCGGATGCGGATATTGTTTTGTTTGACCCGGAGGAGGAATGGATCATGAACCGGGATTCCCTTCATATGGCAGCGGATTGGTCTGCTTATGAGAATATTAAAATAAAAGGAAAGATAAAAAAAGTGTTCTCACGGGGAGAACTGATCATCGATGGTGACCGCTGCCTGGCAAAAAAAGGCAGAGGTAGGTATCTGCATAGATAATGATTGGTTTATTAATCAAAAGTTTTGTGGGATAACTTACCTGGCACTTTATTCCCGCTGCTAACTTGATTTTATAAATCAAGAAAACCTCTTCGTGCATCAATAATTTTTCCAGGTAATTCCATAAAATTTCTTGATGAATTCAAAATCGTTTTGAATGATTCAAGAAAATTTCTTGATGAATCCAAAATCGTTTTGAATGGTTCAAGAAAATTTCTTGATGAACCCAAAATCGTTTTGAATGATTCTAAAAGATTTTTGGACGAATCCAAAAGTGTTTTGAATGGTTCCAAAAAATTTTTGGATGATTCCAAAACTCAATATTTCAATATTCCAACATTCCATCATTCCATTAATTGTGAGCGAAGCGAACTACGTTCTAATTTAAACGTTATCCCTTTTCTATGGGAGGGTCTTTGAAAACAAACGAATATTCACCGGTTTTATCCGGCGAGATGATTTCTTCAGGTGCCTGGGGAGGCAGTGGCGGAGCCCCTTCTTGCTCTTTATGTTGGATAATGATTGCGGTGATATTATCATGGCCGCCGGCCTCATTTGCCATCTTTATAAGGGTCTCACACAATTTCCTGACAGGTTTATCCTGTGTCAGCACCGTGTGAATTTGGTGGTCCGACAACATATCCCATAATCCATCGGAACAAAGAAGGATCCGATCTCCTTCTTGTAAAGAATAATGTTTGTAGTCGGGGTTAACGGTTTTTGATGCACCGATGGCCTGGTGCAGTTTATTTTTTAACGGACTTACCCGCGCTTCCTCCATGGTGAGTTTTCCTTTTTGGACCAGGTCCATTACATAACTGTGGTCTTTGGTGAGCAGGGTAATGCCATTTTTATTGGAAATATAGGCCCTGGCGTCTCCCACGTGACATAAATGCAAGTTATTTCCAAAAATTAGGGCCTCTACGATGGTACATCCCATCCCTTCCAATCTTGGGTTTTTTTCCGCCAATTGGAGAACATGATCATGGGCTTGTATCAAGCTTTTGATTACAGCTTCTCTTATCTTGCGAATATCCCCCCTGATATCCTTCAACATGTCCATTGTCAAATAGGTGTCTGCTATTTGTGTGGCTTTTTTGCTGGCAACGTCTCCCGCATTGTGACCGCCCATCCCATCCGCTACAATATAAAGATTCTTCTCCCTGTTGATATTAAAGAAATCCTCATTTATCGGTCGCGTTTGCCCGACATCCGAGGCTCCATACACAAGTTTTTGCTGTTCTGCCGTTTGTGAAATTTCTAGGAGTTTCTTTAGTAGTTTCATTATCTATACCATTTATATTGTATAGTGATCCCACCAGTTCGTATCCAACCCTGGCCAGGAAACTGGAACCAGTTGTGGTAATGCGATAGATCAAAAAACGTTGGATTTTTCATGCTTTGATTTTACAAGAGAAAAATCTTTATGTCAATCAAAAAGACAGTAATTCTCATCTTGAGAATTGCCAGGTTAAGGTTAAGGCTGAGGTTAAGGAAAACTTCTGGAACTTTCCATATTTTTCTGGGAGAACAGGTGATTTCAGGCAGTTTTTTTTCTCCTCAACCTTAACCTTAACCTCAACCTCAACCTCCAATTAGAATTGCTGAGGATTTAATCATTTGATATTTTAATAAATTCGTTATTTTCGTCGTTTTCTATTGACAGATAAAGCGTTTTTATTTATAAATGGGTATGTCACAAAGACACAAAAGCACAAAAGGAAGTGGCAAAATCGCTGAGGAGAATGAATATGAAATCGATTGTATTGGCAGAGAAACCCAGTGTTGCCAGGGAAATGGCGCGGGTTTTGAGATGCAATAAAAAAGGCAAGGGGTATTTCGAAGGCAATAAACATGTCATTACCTGGGCATTGGGTCACCTGGTGACACTGGCAGAACCGCATCATTATGACAATAGGTACCGGGAATGGCGTATGCAGGATTTGCCCATGCTGCCGGAGAAGATGAAATTAAAGGTGATCCGGCAGAGTGCGCACCAGTTCCGGGTGGTGAGTAATTTGATGAAACGTAACGATCTCGGGGAATTGATTATTGCCACGGATGCAGGTCGTGAAGGGGAATTGGTGGCCCGGTGGATCATGATATTGGCGGGTTGGAAAAAACCCTTTAAGCGGCTGTGGATTTCCTCACAGACCGATGCCGCAGTAGCCCAGGGATTTGCCAACCTGAAACCCGGGCGCACCTACGATAATTTATTCCAGGCGGCTGTTTGTCGAGCGGAGGCGGATTGGATCATTGGTTTGAATGTTACCCGTGCCTTGACGTGTAAATTTGAGGCGCAATTGACTGCCGGACGGGTTCAGACTCCTACCCTGGCGATGATTATCGACCGGGAAAAAGAGATCAAGGCGTTTGTACCGGTTGATTATTGGACTGTTGAGATAGACTTTGGCGATTATTTCGCCACCTGGCGTGATAAAGGGGGCAGCAACCGCATTTTTGATCAAAAAAAAGCGTTGGCGATCCAGGAAAAGGTAAAAGGCCAGACCGGTGTAATACAGGACGTGCGGGTGGTGGAGAAAGTCGAACCACCGCCGTTGGCTTACGATTTAACCGAATTGCAGCGTGATGCCAACCGTCGATTCGGGTTTTCTGCTAAAAAGACACTCTCTGTGCTGCAAAATCTCTACGAGCGGCACAAGTTGGTTACTTATCCCCGCACCGATTCCCGGTATATTACCACGGATATGGTAGGAACGCTGCCTCAGCGGTTGGAAAGCATGGCAGTGGGTCCTTATGCCCAACTGGCAAAATCGCTGCTTCAAAAAAAACTTTCACCCGGCAAGCGGTTTGTCAACGATGCCAGGGTAACGGATCATCATGCCATTATCCCCACGGAGCAGCCCCTGGACTTGAAGGCCCTGGACACGGATGAACGACGCATCTACGATCTCATTGCCCGCCGTTTTATTACCGTATTATATCCTTCCCACCGATATGACCAGACCACGATTGTGACGGAAGTGAAGGGTGAGCGGTTTTATGCCATTGGCAAGGTGGTAAAAGACAGGGGATGGCGGGCTGTAACCGGTGCTGCCGGTTCTGATCCCGGTAAAGAAAACAAGGATGACGATGCACTGCCGGAACAAACCTTAACGCAGCAAAAAAAAGGAGCGCAAAAGACGGTTAAGAATTGTAAAATAAAAAAATCCAAAACCCAGCCGCCCCCCAGGTATACCGAGGCAACCTTGTTAACGGCAATGGAGAGCCCGGGAAAATTTATCGAGGATGAGGAATTAAGGGAATCCATCAAACAGGGAGGACTGGGAACACCTGCCACCCGGGCGGAAATTATTGAAAAACTCCTTAATACCTATTATATCGAGCGGCACGGCAGGGAATTGGTACCCACGTCAAAGGGGTTTCAACTCACCGGCCTGGTGCCTGAAGAGCTGCGTTCACCCGAACTGACTGCAAAATGGGAGCTGCGGCTGGCAAATATTTCTCAGGGGAAGGAGAATCGTAGGAAATTTATGGAAGATATCCGCAAGAATGCCGCAGTTCTTATAGACAGCATTAAAGCAGACACCTCCAGGTATAAACATGACAACCTCACCAAAACCCGGTGTCCCATGTGTAATAGTTTTATGTTGGCGGTCAAAGCCAAAGAGGGAAAAATGCTGGTGTGTTCTGACCGGAAATGTGGGTACCAGCAGGCGGAAAGCCAGGAGTCTGCTCCTCATGAATTCAAGCGGAGCAAAAAAGAAGCCCATATGAATAAGCGTTTGATTGACCGTTACAGCGATCACAAAAAGAAAACATCGGTGGGAACGCTGGGGGATTTATTTGAAAAAGCCCTGGAAAAGAAATAATCTTTCTCTGTGCCCTCTGTGGGAAAAAAATTGAGATTCTTCTTGACTTGTAAGTAAGATTTAATTATCATTAATAGATTTTCTAGGGATGACGAACAATGGTCACGATAGATTTAGTTGATGCGCCCGCCAATACCGAGTTGGAGGTGCTGGAGATAAATGCCGGTAAAACAGCAAAAAAACGATTGATTTCTATGGGCATTCATACCGGTGATAAACTGATCAAATATGAGGGCGCATCATGGGGACCAGTGCTGGTCAAGAATATCACGTTGAACTCCACTAAAATTGCCATCGGAAGAGGACTGGCATTGAGAATATGGGTTGGCTATGCTGCAAAAGAAAATTCCTGAGATCGCTCTGTTAGGCCAGCCCAATGCAGGAAAGAGCACTGTTTTTAATGTGCTTTCCGATATCAAAACCAGTGTGTCGAATTTTTCCGGTACCTCCGTGGATATTGCCCACAGCCTTATCGATATTCACGGTCAGACCTTTCACATCGTGGATTTACCCGGGGTCTATTCCCTTAACCCCGGCGACGAAGCAGAAAAAGTGACCTTTGAATACCTGGCCAATGAACATATCGATTTGATCATCGATGTGGTGGATGCCTCTATGCTGTCGCGGAGCCTGGAATTGACCGTGGAGTTGATGGAATTCGGTACTCCCATGGTGATTGCCCTGAATATGTGGGATGAAGCCGAACGAAAAGGAATTAGAATCTACCCTGAAAAGCTGGAAAAAATGCTAAATATACCGGTAGTGACCACGTCGGCTTTATATGGAAAAGGAATCAGGGAACTGCTGGAAAAGTGCAGTGAAGTGGTAAATGGTAATCGGAAGAATAATCGACCGGTAAAAATGGGATATACGTCTCACATCGAAGAAAGTGTCCAACACCTCGAGAGGAGCTTAGAGAACGTTGAAATAAATAAAAACGGTTCCCCCCGGTTTTATGCCATTAAAGCCCTGGAAACCCCGGAGTTGGTGCCGGAAGAGGTTTTAACCTCTATTTCCCGCCAACTGGAAACCATGCAGGACCAGATTCAAGACCTGCATCATAAAGACGTTCACGAAACCATCTCTTACGAACGGCACCACCTCTGCATGAAACTCATGGAAGATACCTCCCATTTTGTAGACCGTAAGACCATTCCTTTCCGGGAAAGATTAGACTGGTATTTTCTCCATCCGTTCCTGGGATATTTTCCCCTGGTGCTGTTTTTCCTGGTGTTCTTTGCTGCCATTTATTTTATCGGAAATTTCCTGTCCGATTTAATTGCCGTTCCCCTGGGAAAAATACCGGGGTTGTATGAAGGACTAAAAGCCAATCATCCGTTTTTATGGTATACCTTCGAGGGTGTTTTCCTGGGGATTGAAGGTGCCATTGGTATTGTGCTGCCGTTTTTCCTGCCGTTGATTTTTTTGACGTCTATTTTTGAAGATACAGGCTATTTGTCCCGGATTGCTTTTTTGCTGGATGGATTTATGCACAAACTTGGGCTTCACGGTAAATCCGTGGCTCCCTTTGTCCTGGGATTCGGCTGTACGGTCCCGGCATTGTATGGGGTACGGATTATTGAACATAAACGGGAAAGAGACCTGACTGCCATTTTGCTGCCTTTTATTCCCTGCACCGCAAGGACCGCTGTCATCCTGGCATTGACCGCCGCCTTTACCGGTCCCCTGGGAGCACTATTTATGTATGTATTTATTATTTTTGTTATTGGGGTAACCGGGAAGTTAATGTCCCTGTTTATGGGAAAACCCATGGGATTGGTGATGGAAATCCCGGATTTAAGAGTTCCGTCATTGAGGGTGTCGTTTAGCAAAACCTGGCTGAGAATGAAGAGTTTCTTGAAATTTGCGGTACCCTTTTTGGTTGTGGGCAGCATATTTATGGGGTGGCTGGAATATGCGGCAGTAAACGATGTGATTAACCGCGTTCTTTCACCGTTAGTGCAAACGGTTTTAGGACTGGATGAGCGGCTGGGCTCGACGTTGGTTTACGGTTTTTTCAGGAAAGAACTGGTGGTGGTAATGGCCAACAGTGCCTTTGGGGTCCAGGAAGTGGCAGCCTGGACGCTTTCCAGGTACCAGGTCCTGGTGTTTATCGTATTTGTGACTCTTTATTTTCCTTGCTTTAGTACGTTTATCGTGATGTGGAAAGAATTTGGAAAAAGGATCGTTTTGATTTCAGCCCTATTGAGCCTTGTGGTGGCCACTATTGCAGCCTTCCTTGTCAGGTTGGTTTTGATATGATGTTGCCTCCGGCGGCCCTGCCGGGGGCCAAACTTTTGAAAAAGTTTGATCAAAACTTTTTATAGCCCTTCGGGCGATTGGTTTACCGTCATTTTATCTCCTCAAAAGGAAATAAGGGACAGGCCAGGAACATATCCGGTGAGAGCCTTTCCCCCTTACTGGGATTTCTTCACAATGGAAATTTTTCAATTTTTTCCTTGAAATCTTTCTCAGATTATGTTATTGATTTTTTTTAAGATGCGAGACCCCTGGTGAAAACGTTGAAAACGTTGGAATTCCGAGACGTTTAAATAGGAGATAGTCAAACCCATGAGCATTAAAACCAAGTTTAAACGATGGTTCTTCCAGGATATGCCGCAGGAAGCAACCTGGGATGAGTGGCGAGATTGGGAAGATAAGGCTCGGAAGAAAAAAGTGCGTTGGTTTCTTGCGGACACGTTTCCATTTTGGTGCTGGAAAACCTTTATCAATCCTTTTGAAAAAGCAAAGTCCTGGCTCCGTTACCGCACGGTTGATCGATATCACACCATTAAGACAACGTTAAAGCCCGGATACTATGATATGGATACGCGTCTACTTTATGCCATGTTCGATATGCTTGTGGATTTCGTGGAACTCGAAAAAGCCTGGATGAATGTTGTATTTACAAAGCGGAAACCCTGGAGTGGATGGGGAAGGACTCATTGGTGGAGAAGCAGGATTGAAGGACTCTCCTACCTGGAGTGGGAGATCGGTTTAGGTGATCCCAATCTCCCGGAAGAAGAAAGGCATGAACAACAGGCAAAAAATGCACAAGAAATCAAATATTTGTATACCTGGTGGAAAGATGTGCGTCCCAATCGCCCTGATCCTGCTAAAGTCAGTGGCTGGGATAACGTATGTGATAAGTGGAATATTTTGAGTGATAAAGATAACTTTGAAGAAAAGAAGAGCGAGGTTGACGCCGCTCTAAAAAAACAAGATGAGATAGAAAAAGAATATGAAGATGAAGACACTCGAATGATGAAGCGTCTGATCGATGTCAGGAAGGCATTGTGGACATAAGGGACATTAACTTTTTTCCCCCATGCTGTGTCTTTTCCCGAAAGGTATATCATCAAGGAAATTCTCAGCCTCGCCAGGAGAGACAAACCCAGGAATAACTAAACTGCCCCCATTTTAAACTTGTAGGGCAAATAAATTACCTGGTACCATATACAGAGCACGTTTATTCAAGATACAACATCTCGCAGCGTGAGCGGGAGATTATTCGTTTGGTCAGTAAAGGCAAAAGTAACAGGGAGATTTCAGACCGGCTTTATATTTCGCTTCAGACGGTGAAGCATCATATTCATCGTATTTATCGAAAGCTCAACGTCAGGAACCGGGTACAGCTCTCCAATGTTATTCGCAATTCTATAAAGAATTAAGTGGTAATACGTTTTTTCCTAGCCAAAAATTAAATAAATAATTAAAAGAATAGGAACCCCTGTGAATAAAGCAATATTGAATGCGATTCTTGCCGGGATCGCCACCTTTCGACTCACCGAATCGGCTATAGGTCCGATTTTCCCCCGTGCTTCATCGATGAATTGATCATATTTATTTTCAGCCTTTTCCTGTTCCTCTGCCTCTTGCGATCCTATTTGCTCTGTATCGTCTTTTGAGTCTTTAATGGCAATTTTATCCGCAGCTTCCGACAGCGATTTTGTAAGGAGGAATATCGTGTTTTCAATGATAAAATTGACGGGTTTTGCCAACAATTTTAATTTTTCCCGGATAATTTGATTAACCGTAGGGATGAACACATCATAAGATATTCCCTCCAGCACGTTGGAAACAAAAATTTTAGTATCCCGTTTGTTTTTAATAAGTGCGTATATGTCCTGTTTTGCCTCTTTAACGAAATCCAGCATGAGGATAACTGTATCGGCACCATCTTTGACGCCTTTCTTCACTAATTTTATCAAACCCAGGGAAACTCCTTCAGCCACACTAAAGAGAATACCAACGATAGCAAAAAGAACAATACCGAAGATACTCATCTCCCTGGCATGAAACCACAAACAAAGAACAGCGATAATAATCAGAAATAATCCGGTATACTTCAACAAAAATGCAGTGGTTTGATTATGGAATCCGATTAAATCACTGATTCTTTTTACTATCTCCGGGTTTCGATATTTTTTAAAATCAATACCTGTTTTTTGAGCCAGGCGTTCTGCCTCTCGTTCAATTTTTTTGTTCATCAGCACCTCCTACCCTTATTTTATACTAAACCTAAAACGAAAGTCAAGCTGGATAAATGGGTTTTCTTGCCTGACACCTTATCTTTTTTACGCAACGATCACGTTTTCAATATGATCAAATTTGATTTCTTTGCCTGTCCCGTTTCTTTCATTCTATAAAAAATTAGGCGGTGAAAAGGCCTTCCATTTCCCGGGCAACTTCTGAAGGAAAGTGCCTATCTAGACTCAATGTCAGGCCAGTATCAGTAAATTCTATTACCCTAATAGACCTTTTTTGGTCGTCAGTACTTTCTTTGACCCCTTTAATTTTTTCATATGCAAATAAAGCGAGGCGTTCATCCCCATATCTGACCAGCCCTTGTCCACTGAAAACCAGGATTTGCTGCGAAGAGGAATAAACGCAAACATATATGGTGTTATTGGAGAATATCCCCGATGCCAAAATGTCTTCCACCAATGAGCGGTTGACCACCACCCATTGGTCACAGACCACCAATTTGCCTTTGATTATTCGTGCGTCCAGTGATTCGTTTTTAGACAGCCGTTGGGCAAAATCCCTCAATTTTTTTGCTGGCTCCATGTCCTGGGATTCGTCGTCCACTGGCTCTGGTTCCCAGTCTGCCGGGGATTCTTCAACGGGTTCGCCGGCCGCTGCTGTTTCACCCGGGGCCAACGTTGAACCGACATCTTCTCGACTACCTCCGCAGCTCCAGCAGGTTAAATCTTCATCTTCCAATTCTCTGCGACATTTTTTGCATTCCCACATAGTAACGCCTCCGATAAATTATTTTTGATTTTTCATTATAACAATTTACCCGCTGTAATACAAGAAAAATTTGTGTGTCCCCTTTCCCCTTTCCCCGGTATTGTTTTTGTATTTTCATTGTGTTATAATCTTTGACGTCAGGACCGAGCAATTAATGATGAACAGCATAAAAAATAAAACATCCGGGAAGGTGATATACCATTTTTCAACGTAAACGCCCGGGCAAATATCAAGTCGTTTACCGCTGCCGCGCTGCCGGTTTTCCTGGTTTCGGGTGCACGGTACGTATGGTATATGGTGGACGACAGACCACAAAAAATCTAAAAAAAAGGAGGTGAATCGTGAACAAAAAACTCAAGTTGACCAAATTGACCGTCGCCAATCTAGATCGAGTAAAAGGAGGTACTAAAGAATGCGCTTGCCAGTGGACTACAGGTGACGGTGTCCAAAATAAGGAGAATCTAACAAAAGTTACCTGTGTGAGGCCCTGTCCAATATTATTCACTGAACAAGACTGTTAACAATTAAAATTATACACGTGATCACACAACTATCATCATGGCTGACATCGGGTTCGCGGTTAATGGTTTTCCCATCTCGGGGTGTTTTAGTTTTTATGATGTTTGCCCGGGCCTAAAGGGTAAAGGCAGTAGAGCCGGGAAAGGTGCTGCTGCCTTTACCTTATTGTTTTATACCTTTAAAGGTGAGAGACAGGTGAACAATTGAAAAAGATGAGTGCCTTTACACTGCTGGACAGCAAGAGACAAAATAAGTATTTCTATGACCAAAAGGCAAAAAACACCCAATGGTGCCACCCATTGCTCTACTATATATTAAAATTGCACGACAGGGGCATGGATGTGGAGCAGTGGTACAGGAACTTAAACAACGGTCCTGTAAAAATAGAAGGTTTTGGCACGTCTTCAAAAAAAGAAATTGCCTATTACTTCCGGAAATATATCCTGCTGCGGGACAACGGCTTTTTTTCCGGCAAAATATCTTTTTAGATAGGGAGGGCCTCCAGGAAGCAAAGCCCACTTCCGGTATTAGTGGGACAGGCAAGAATAAGGTAATTACTGTGCGATTAAAGGCAGGGAAAAAATCCGAAATGTTTTACAGATACGTATTATAGAGTAAAAAAAGTAAAATTAGAAGAGAACAAAATAGTAACATAAAGGAGTAGAAGGCCAAAATGAAGAAAAAATCAGTTCTTTTGGTATTCCTTTTAACCGCAGCAGCATTCCTGCTGATGGGTAAAAATGAGTATGTGGTTACTTTACCGGAGGGAAAGCTGCCCTGGCCGCATCACAGGCCGGATATGCCCCGGGCCGAGTATGATGATCTCATCCAAAACCTCTGGATTTTAAATAACTTTGGTAGATACGTGGCATCGGAAGATAAGTCCCTTGTCTATTTCCATGATGGGCTGGATATTATGCTGGATAACGGCACCAGGCTGTATGCTGTGGAATCCGGTTATGTGAAAGAGATCAATTATAACTTCTCCGGATATGGTCATATCATCATCGGCGAAACCGAAGGAGATCAACCGGGATATGGGTGGATGTATGCACATGTGCTCAATTTCCAGTTCAAGTTGGGAGACCATGTAAACCAGGGAGACTATATTGCGGATGTTTACTATGAAGACGGGGACCATGTGCACTTTGGCAGACTCTTTGTTGAAGAGGGACGTTGGGATGATTATCGAAATTGGAATGTTATTCACCCGGACAAATATTTTATTTACCAGGACACTCAGCCTCCGGTCATCAAGACGCCCTTTTACTATTTTAGAAACAATTCGGACAGGTTATTTGAAAATGATACAAACGGCACACCTACAGTTGTGCGCAGAGATGTTGATATTGTTGTGGGTATCCGCGACCCCGGGGAATTTGCCCATTCTAAAGAGGATGGATTTGGAGACCGGTTGTGTGTTTCCCGGATCGAATATGAAATCGCCGGTGAAACAACTCCCCCGGTTTATAAAAAATCTTTTGATTTTACCAAAATGATCATTGACAATTGGGGTGAAGGGAGCAAAGAACGTGTATTTACCGTGTTCAAGCATTACATCCTTTTTGGCCCTGCGGTTTCGGATAAAGCTTTTTCCTATTACATTATTACCAATACGCCGGGCACAGAAGAGACCGATGAGTCGAGTAAAATAGATATTGCCCATGGCCGTCTCGCCTGGAACACGGCTGAGAGGGATGAATCCGGGAATTTCAGGTTCCCCGACGGTCTCTATGTCATTACAGTGATCGCTTATGATTTTATGGGAAATTCCAGCTCTGCCAGCGACACTGTCATGGTGGAGAATAAGAAAAAAGCAAAAATAAGAAGGTAATTTTTTTTTTGCAAAGCTTATTTAAATCGCCTTTTTTATCCGAAAAGTTTTCGTGTATCCGTATTATTTTTTATACACTATTGTATATGTATTCCATTTCTGTTAAGATGGAGTGATGCGTTGGAAAATGAGAACAGTTTTTTTTGGCATGTACAACATTAAATAAGGAAAAGAAAATGAAAATCTTAAGGATCCTATTTTTATTTACCTTGTGTCTTTTGGTCGTGTCTCCAGGATATGCTTCGGACAGTAAGCCCGTCATAAGCACCTCCCCGTATCAACGGAACATCTATTTGGAGTATGCTGAAAAAACAGCGAACTGGCTTAAGGCCCAGGCTGTTCAAACATTCCCCGGCGTTTACCGGTGGCCGTTATCTGAAGAATCACGCAGACTTTTTCGAGTGGGAATAGATATCGGAACAGCAGGTGTCGGTTTATTTTTTTTGGAGATGTATAATGTAACAAACAATGAAGAATACCGGGAGTATGCAGAGGGGGCAGGGGATTATTTAGTGGAACGAAGTTTCAACTCTGGCCGGGTGGATTGGCTCAATAGTGCCGCTGGTGTGGGGTATTATTTAATCGAATTATGGAAAGCAACGGGTAATGACTTATACATGGATAAGGCCAATGAGATTGGTAACTGGTTGATTGGGCAGAGCTCCCGGGAGAATGGAGGATATTTCTGGGTGAATTACATCAATCCCACAAAAGTATATACGGGTTATGCGCACGGGGCCGCGGGTATCGGCGACTTTTTTGCCCGGTTGTTTGATGCCACCAAGGACCCACTTTACCTTGAGTATGCCAGGGGGGCTGCCACCTGGTTGTTTTCGCACATGTGGGAACCGGAACCGGGTCAGTACTGCTGGCCCCGTTTGACCGATGATACCACGCCCAATACCACCTGGTGCGGCGGTTCGGTGGGTATTATCCAGTTTTTATTAAAACTGTACGATTCAACCAACGACAGCATCTATCTCGATTATGCCATAGGCGGAACCGATTGGTTGGTGGCCCAGGCGGTTTCCGCTGGAGAAGGAACCTACAAATGGAGTCATGGGCCCGGCAGTCAATCTTATTCCTTTGCATATTGTCACGGCACCCCCAGTGTGGTGCATGTTTTATATGAAATGCACCACCGCACCGGCAATTTTCAATACCTGGAATATGCCAGGGGAGGCGCCAAATGGATTCAACAGGAAGCCGAAGAAATAACAGCTCATATTTTCCGCTGGCCGCATTATCAAGGTTATTCCCATGATACCGGCCTCCTTACCGGGACCGCAGGGGTTGGCAATTCCTTTGCCCTTTATTACTCTTTTGATCCGGATGCCAGCTACCTGGAATATGCCAGGGGCGCAGCCACCTGGCTGATGTCAGAGGCAGAATACAATTCTTTTGAACAGGCCAGGTGGTTTAATTATGTGGATGACTCCAGTGAAAATTACGGTGCAAAAAGACATCATACCGGCTGGTACGACGGTGCATCCGGGATCGGTCTTTTCTTTTTGCGTCTAAGCCAAACACTGCCTCCCCTTTCAGCAGGTAACCAGGCGCCGGTTTTAAATCCCATTGGCAATAAAGATATCATTGTCACGGAAACGGTGGAGTTTTCTGTTTCCGGGCAAGACCCTGACCAAAGCCCGGGGCCGTTACACTTGATGGTTTCATATTTACCTCAGGGTGCGTCTTTTATCAACAACTATTTTTCCTGGACACCGACGTTTGATCAGTCTGGAACCTATAACCTCTATTTCATCGTTACTGACGGCTGGGAGGCAGACTGGGAGCATGTGGTAATTACCGTAAGAAAAATAAAAAAAGCAAAAATTAGAAGATAATAAAATAAACGAGGAGAAAGCCAAAATGAAGAAAAAATTGGTTTTTCTTATACTCCTCTTAACCACAGCTGCATTCCTGTTGATGGGTAAGGATGAGTATGTGGTCAGGTTACCGGAGGGAAAGCTGCCCTGGCCGCACCACAGACCGGATATGAGCCAATCCGAATATGATGACCTGGCCAAAAATCTCTGGATTATTAATAATTTTGGTCAATACCAGGCATCGGAAGATAAATCCCTTGTCTATTTCCACGATGGCCTGGATATTGTGCTGGATAACGGCACCAAAATATATGCGGTTGAATCCGGCTATGTGAAAGACATCGATTATGATACCTCCGGCTATGGGTCTATCGTTATCGGGGACAGCGAAGGAGATCAACCGGGAAATGCCTGGATGTATGTGCATGTGACCAATTTCCAGTTCCTGGTGGGAGACCATGTGAACCAGGGGGACTATATTGCGGATATCTATTTTGAGGGCCTGGACCACCTGCACTTTGGCAGAATATTTGTGGAAGATGGGCGTTGGGATGACTACTATAACTGGAATAGTGTTCACCCGGATCGATATTTTATTTATGAAGACACGCAGCCCCCGGTCATCAAGGTGCCCTTTTACTATTTTAGAAACAATTCCGACAGGTTATTTAGAAATGGTGCAACCGGTACCCCCCCAGTTGTACGGGGAGATGTTGATATTGTTGTGGGTATGAGGGACCCCGGGGAATTTGCCCATTCCAAAGCGAGTGGATTTGGAGACCGGTTGTGTGTCGCCCGGATCGAATATGAAATCTCCGGTGAAACAACTCCCCCGGTTTATAAAAAATCCTTTGATTTCAGCAAAATGATTTTAAGCAATGGGGGGGAGTTGGGTAAAGAACGTGTTTTTACCTTGTTTAAGCATTACAAACTCTTTCATCCACAAATCGGTTATGACTTTTGGAATAAGACCTTTTCCTATTATATCATTACCAATGCACCCGAAACTGCAGCGATTGATGAGTTGCAAGAGATAGATATTGCCTATCAAAATTTGGCCTGGAACACGGCTGAGCTGGATGAATCCGGGAATCCCAGGTTCCCCGATGGGCTCTATATCATTACGGTAATCGTTTTTGATGCTGTGGGGAATTCCAGTTCCGCCAGCGACGCTGTCCTGGTGGGGAATAAGAAAAAAACAAAGATAAGAAGGTAATAGAAATGAGGAGAATTACGAATGAAACGAATAATACTTTTTATGTGGATTGCACTTTGTTTAGCGGGATTTATCATGGGAAAGGGAAAGGAGAGCAAATGGCAAATTTCTCTATTGGCAGGGATTGACAGGGTTCCCGTTTATGGTGCTGACAGCGAATATGTCCCTGCTGAGAACGATTTCCCGGTTACCCCTGCTCACAGCCCGGTGTGCCTGGGGGGATCGCTTGTCTATTTTCTCAACGAACGGGCGGCCCTGGAATTGGGAGGCAGGTATTATAGTGGTACTACAGTGACCCTGAAAGACCCCTCGGATCAAGATACAGTAGATGTAAATACTGCCGCACATTTTTCCGTTATCGCCAATTTCATCTTCTATGCTGGCAAGGGCAATTTCAGACTCTACCTGACGGCTGGGGCAGGTATCGATACTATTTTCGCTGAAGACAAAACCTATACGTCTGCGTATGGATATGAAATTGAATTTCTTGCACCGGGTAAGAAAGTTGATTTTTTAATTAACGTTGGCAATGGTCTGCAATTTTATCTTTCTTCAAATTTCGGTATCACATTGGATGCGCGATACATCGTTATATTTGATGAGCCCTCCAATTTAAAAAGCCTGAACCTGATGGCTGGCGTGTTTTTTAACTTATAGAGTAATTGTCAATAGTCAATTGTTAATTGTTAATAAACAAATGAAAGGAGGTTAGAATGAAAGGCAAATTTACGGCAATGGTGGTGGTATTGATTTTTCTGGCGCTACCCGTTTATGCATTCCCATTCCCGGTTTGGGAATCGGAAAATCAATCGCCTGGGAATGAAGCTGGTTTTATTGAAATCGAGCCCATTCACTTTTATTTTCATTTTAACAGTT
>WVZO01000319.1:8474-8637 GCA_011772425.1 Candidatus Aminicenantota bacterium | reverse complement strand
TATTCATTGCAGCCTACCGGTATATCCGCACCATAAGTGAATTTAAAATTATCCACAGCCCCCAGGAGGCTGTCCAGCCAGGTTTTATCAACATATTCGCTTTCACCGTCATAATCCGCATCAAAATAACCGGGATACGTTAACGTGCCACCAGGTTCCTGGT
>WVZO01000319.1:0-8446 GCA_011772425.1 Candidatus Aminicenantota bacterium | reverse complement strand
TGGTGAAACATGTACACGGTCCTATTGTCACCAGTTGGAATGAGATAAGGAAACCAATCAACAGCACTGTAGCTCATTCCCCCAACCAGGATTGGGGTATCGGTGTCCACCTCCCGGATTGCATCGGTTATTCGGGGATAAAGCTGGTTCCAGTCGAACAACGTATTCGTGTATAGTGAATAGAACTCCCACGGTTCCCAGATATCAAACCATACATCATTGGAATTGGGTTCCACCATCAGGTCATACCCTACCACATAAGGATTACCGGAAAACTCCCTGGCAGTTTCTTTCCACATTTCTCCCCATGCGTCCTGGGTACCCGGTTCCAACCAAACCCTGTCGTTGTAATAACTGTTATCAAACCATCCCTCGTCCTCACCCCAGAAAAAAGTAAATTCACTCCGCCCCGGTCCGGTGCGAAAACTGATCACTGCAAACATGTCAGCCTTACCGATCATATCCACCAGCGTCTTTAAATTGTCCAAAATAGCCTGGGATAACTGGTAAGGAGGGCCTTCGGAAAATATCCCGGGATGGGAAATATTCACATAATTGGCACCCAGAGCAGCCAGGCGGTCAAAATCTTCCTGGATATACGGCGGTCCAACCGTACCGGTTCCCATGAATTCATCTCCATCCAGTTCAGGATACACACGGCGTTGATATATATTGGCTCCCCGGAGACGGACACCGTTGATCCACAACTCCCACCGGGAAATGGTTTCCTGGTCACCAGGGTCGATATTGCCGCTGCCATCTCTTATAGAAATCTTGCAAGCGATGGATAATAACAAAACGGCAAGTAAACCTGCCAAAAGCAGTTTAAAACGCATCTTCATTACATGTCCTGGCAGTAAAGTTTTTCTGTCATAAGTACTCCATTTTACATTTTACCCTGTTAAATGGTTTTGTCAAGTTCCAATTACAAGGTGCCAGGCTAGAAAATATTTTTTCCCCCAGCCCCCGGTTTTGCTTCTTTACAAAAATCCCTATTTATTCTATAATCATTCCATGAGAATTTTCATTGGAATTAGACTGGATGACGGTGTGATTGAAGCCATTGAGAAATTTCTGAAACCCTTTAAAAAAGCAAACACACCGGTTCGCTGGGTAAAACCGGAAAACACCCATATTACGTTAAAATTTATCGGCGAGGTTTCAACTGAAAAATATTCCCAAATCGAAAAGGCATTAACAGACAACCGTTTCAACATCGGTGCCTTCCCTGTGACCCTGGAAGGATGCGGGAAATTCGGGAGAGGCGGCAGCCTTAACATCTTCTGGATAGGTATTGCCGCCAACTCTTCACTGGAACAACTTTATGAAAAAATCGAAGGTACACTGGCAAAACTGGGAATAAAAAAAGAAGATCGCCCCTTCAAAGCCCATATCACTGTCGGACGAAATAAAAAAAATTTTAATTTCAAATCCCTTTTTAAATTAATCGATGAAAACAAAGATCGCCAAATCGTTGAATTCCCGGTGACCCATTTCCAGTTATTTAAAAGCCAATTAACCCCGGAAGGCCCGATTTATACCATACTTAAGGAGATTTCCCTTGCCTAAGCATGAAATTCTTTTTATTATTTTTTCCTATTTAGTGGGCTCCATCCCGTTTGGGTTTATCATTTACTATTTAACGGATAAAAAGGATATCCGGGAAGAAGGCAGCGGTAACACTGGGGCGACCAATGTATTGAGGTCCAAAGGAAGATGGGCCGGGATGGTAACGTTGGTGTTGGATATGTTGAAAGGGGGCTTGCCTGTCCTCTACGGTTCCATACATTTTGATTCGCCGGTGCTCATTATTGCCGGCGGAGCAGCTGCCATCCTGGGACACCTTTTCCCGCTGTACCTCAAATTCAGGGGAGGCAAGGGGATCGCTTGCTTTTTGGGACTCTTCGTGGCATTCCATTTTCCCTCGGCACTGGCCTTTGGGGCCGTATTCCTGTTAGCGCTTTTTTTTACCCGATACGTTTCGGTTGGGTCTATCGCCGGTGTAACCGTGGTTTTTTTTATCACCCTGTTTACGCAGGTGGTAGAGGTTGCCATGATCGTCTTTGGTTTAACGGTCCTGGTTGTTTCCAGGCACCGTGCCAACATCAAACGCATCGCCGACGGCACGGAATACCAATTTATCTGGGCCAATCAACGAGCTAAAACCAAAAATGGATAAAAATAAAATACTGGTAATCGGGGGAGGTTCCTGGGGAACCGCATTTGCCAATTACCTGGCAACGTTTGTTAATAACAAGGAGAGCGAAACCGGGGTTAATATCTGGATCCGTGAAAAAGAGATTATCCATGCCATCCGGGAAACCAGGGAAAACCCGGTTTTTCTGCCGGGCTTCCAATTATCCCCAAAACTGCACCCCGTGGAAGACCTGGAATCAGAAGTAGAGACAGCGGATATCGTCATATTTGCCGTACCGTCGAAGTATATACGGCAAACATTTCAACGCTTAAAGGGAATCGTTGAAAATAAATGGTTGGTAAACCTTTCCAAGGGAATCGAATCCACCTCATTAAAGACTATCTCCCAGGTGGCGCAGGAAGTATTGGGAGAAGGGATTGTTCAGCAATGGGTAACCATTTCCGGCCCCTCGTTTGCCAGGGAGCTAGCCGCTTGTCATCCCACGGTGGTGGTGGCCAGTTCCAGGAATCCTACCTACCTGGAAGAAATCCAGAATTATTTTTCTTCTAATAACTTACGTATTTACCGCACCGACGATCTCACCGGTATCGAGGTGGCTGGTTCCGTTAAGAACGTAATGGCCATTGCTTCCGGTATTATTAGGGGCTGCGGTTACGGTTACAATACCACTGCTTCCTTGGTGACCCGCGCCAGCATGGAGATCACCCGGATCGGACTGAAACTGGGCGCCCGCCAGGAAACCTTCTGGGGCCTTGCCGGGATCGGGGACCTGATGCTTACCTGTTTCGGCACACTGTCACGAAATTTTCAGCTGGGAGAACGGATCGCGAAAGGGGAAACCCTTGAACAAATCGAAAAATCCAGCGCCATGATCGCCGAAGGAGTTGAAACCACAAAAGCAATCAAACAATTGGCCGATAACATGGCAATTGAAATGCCCATTTCCAATGAAGTTTACCAGATCCTATTCAACAATAAAGACCCCGGGGATGCTTTAAAAAGCTTGATGAAAAGGAGCTTAAAAACAGAATGGAATTTAAACTGGAATACACCATAAACGAGGAGATAAAAACCTTTTATCTCAACAAAGATACGGTGACTACCGGGAAATTATCCGGTAATGACCTGCAATTGAGTGACAACTCGGTATCCAGGAACCATTGTAAATTTGTAAAAGCAAAAAACACCTATAAAATCATCGACATGGGAAGCACAAACGGTACCTATGTCAATGGCAGACGGGTCACTGAAAAAAAACTTGAAAAGGGTGATACCATTACTATTGGCAGGACAATTCTTAAATTCCTGGCTGTTACCCGGAAGGAGACCTATACGGATGTGGATGACCAGAAAATCTCAATGGTTGTTCCCCTCTCCGAAAAACTGGATGAATTAAAAGTAAAAGAAAAAGAAGAGATAGAAGTCGAGAAGCTTAATCTCCTGGCATCGTTGACGTTACTGGGTAAAGCACTGATAGCCTCCACTACCCTGGAAGACAGTTTTGAAAAAATCGGGGAATTAATCTTTGAATTCCTCCATCCCAAGCGGTTGTTTATCTTTTTTTATGACGAAAACCAGGAGCAGCTGGAGCTTAAATACTGCCACACCCGGAAAGGAAAAACCCAGGAAAAAGTCAATATATCCAAAACCATTGCCATGAAAGCCATTAAAGAAAAAGTGGCGATTCTCTCTTCCAATACCCTGGATGATGACCGGTTTGACGGTGCCCAGAGTATCATCATGTACGGTATTACCTCGGCTATTTCTGTCCCTATATGGACCAAAAAGTCAATCTACGGCCTTATCTATATTGACACCACGGAATTTGATAAGATATTCAAGGAAAATGACCTGGAAATTTTATCGATTATTGCTAATTTTGCCGGGCTGTCCATCGAAGGGATCAACAGTTTGGAGAAGCTGAACCGGGAGAAGAAAATAAGAGGCCGACTGGAGAGATACTTTTCCCCATCCGTGGTCTCCCGGATCATGGAAGGCCATGACAGCAGTACCCTGGAAATGAAAACCTACAAAGAAACGGAGGCAACGGTTTTATTTATGGACATTGTCGGCTTTACCCCCAAAGTGGAACATATGAACCCGGTGGAGATCGGTGTGTTTTTAAATAATTTCTTTACTGAAATGACGGAAATTATCTTTAAAAACAACGGCACCCTGGATAAGTACATGGGTGACGGCATTATGGCTGTTTTTGGAGTTCCTTTCGAGATAGATAATCATGCGGAATTGGCGATTCAAACCGCCCTTGAAATGATCAAACGATTGGATGAAATGAATGAGATTCTCCCTAAAGAAGATAAAATAAAAATCAGGATCGGCATTAATTCCGGTAAATTGATAGCTGGAGATTTCGGTTCACCCAGACGGTTAGACTATACGGTCATTGGTAACAATGTTAATATTGCGTCGCGGCTTGAGTCTTCAGTAGCAGGAATCAACGACATTGCTATTTCTGAGGCTACCCATAAAATCATTAAAAATCAATTCGACTGCAAACCATTGGGAGAGAAAAAACTTCAAGGGCTGTCAAAACCCGTAAAAACCTTCAAAGTAATTGGAGAAAAAAACAAGGAGAGCCAATGAAAAAACCAGTAGTCGTTTGTATTATATTGATTTTGTTGTTAATAGCCCCTGGCGGCTGTTCCAGAAAAAATACCGGGACTCAAAACCCCCGGCAGCTTAAACCCGGAAGCGCAGAATTTTATCTAAACGAAGGTATTTTTTATCTCAATACCGGTAAAATCGACCTGGCCGAACAAAAATTCTTAAAAGCATTGAAAAAGAAACCCACACTTATTTTAGCCATCAATGGGCTGGGGATTGTCTACTTAAACAAGCAGGAATTTCGCAAATCCATTCAATATTTCAAAAAGGTGATCAACTTAAATCCCAAGTATTATGATGCCTATAATTACCTGGGTGTCATTTACACAGAATTGGGCGAATACAACCTGGCCAAAGAAAACCTGTTGATTGCCGCCAATGCCAAAAAATACAAAACCCCGGAAAATGCCTATGTTAACCTGGCTGTGTTGGAAATCCGCAAAGAACGGTTTGATGCAGCTTTGCGCTATGTGGAAAAGGGCCTGAAAGAAAACGAACGCTTTGCTCCACTTAGTAACTTAAAGGGCGTTATTTTGGAAAACCAGGGAAAACTCAAAGAAGCTCTTCAGTGGTATGAAAAAGCCTTATCCTTTTTAACCATAGAAGATGTGACTTACCTGGTGAATATTGGCAGAGTCTATACCAAAATGGGGGAAAAAGGAAAAGCCCTGGATATACTGGAAAAAGCATTGACCATAGCCTATAACCAGCAGATGAAAGAACAAATACGCGAGATGATAAAGAAAATAGAGGAAGAGAAGAGCAGTAAGAAGTAAGAAGTAGGAAGTAGGAAGTAGGAAGTAGGCAGCAGGAAGAATGTGTTAATTGTCAGGTAAATTTCCCCTGATGAGTATGTGTTTAACTGCCGGGTAGGGTTTCGTCGTCTCGTTTTTTGAGGGCAATGCCAATGCCGGTGAAACCGTAAAGCAGCGCAAAAACAATACCCAGGTAGCACATAAACGCCCATTTGGCATATTCAATCGTGGGCACACCCAACGTTCCAGCCATATAAACACCTGCCATGCTCCAGGGAATCAAGGGCACCACCACTGTGCCTGAATCTTCAATAGTACGGGACAGGTTTTTGGCAGCCAGGTTCTTTTTTCGGAAAGCCGGAGCAAAGAGCTCGCCGGGGATGAGCAAGGAAAGAAATGAACTCCCGGTGATCAAGGCAACGACAATTGTGCTGAATGATGTACTCATGATAAGGGTACCGGTTTTTTTAATGAACCGCAGCATATGTTCCAGGATCACGTTCAGCATCCCGGTTTTTTGCATGATACCGGCAAAACTAAAGGCACAGAAAGCAATCAACGTCACTCCCATCATGCTCATCATGCCGCCCCTGGACAGCAGCAGGTCAAGTTCTTGAACCCCGGTATTTGACACGTAGCCAGTGGTCATAGCTTCGGCAACTACTGTCAATGCCTTGCCCTGGAAGATCATTGCCAAAGCGGATGCGGTGAAGCTGGAAATCACCATCCCCGGGATCGTGGGCAGTTTTCGCACGGCAAAGTATAAGGTAATGGCTGGCGGCAGTAATAAGAGGACATTCAAATTAAAATTAGCTTGAATCGCATTGATAATGATTTCCAGTTTTGCCGGTGGAGCTGCGCTGCCCTGGAATTTTAATCCCACCAGGAAATAAATCAGCAGACCGATGAGCCATGCCGGTGTAGTGGTCCACAGCAAGTGGCGGATGTGGTCGAACAGGTTACTTCGGGCAGCAATGGGAGCCAGGTTGGTGGTATCTGAGAAAGGTGATATTTTATCGCCAAAATAGGCGCCGGCAACGATGGCCCCGGCAGCAGGCCCTGGGGGAATGCCCAGGCCCTGGGCTACCCCGATAAAAGCGATGCCAATAGTACCCACAGTTCCCCATGATGTGCCGGTAAAAAGTGAAACCGCGCTGCTGACAATGCAGGCAGTTACCAGGAAATACATTGGCGAAATGATTTTTAAACCATAAAAAATAAGCATGGGGATTGTGCCTGAAGCGATCCATGAACCGATCATCAAGCCGACGCAGATAACGATCAGCATGGCCGGCATGGCACGAGAAATGGAATCGATAATTCCTTCTTCCAGTTCTTTCCAGGTATAACCCAGGAGGAAAGCCAGGATTCCGGCTGCTGTGGCAGAGCCGATAAGCAGAACTTCCGCTTTTAAATTAAAAATTCCGTAACCAACTCCCAAGAATACAGCCATTATGATAAGTGGAACCAGGCTTAAGAAAAAGCCCGGTGTTTTTTTTGTTTTGGAAATGGATTTATTTGATTTCATAGAAGAATTTTATATGAAAAGTGTATGCATTTCAACTATTATTTGTTCCTCCGACGGCCCTTAAGCCAGGGGGCTCTTTTGAAAAACCGCCCCCTGGACCCCCGCAAAACTTTTGATTCACGGTCAGCCTGTGTTACATGGTTTCTATCATCGTGCCCAATTATGGTCGTTGTAATTCGGAATTAGTTGAGATGCAAAAGAAAAAATGATAAAATGCCCTGTGATTAAAAAAAAGAAACAACGCATTATCTTTCGAATATCTCCATTTAACCGCCTCTCATTCCCGGTCCTACTCAACGCCTGGGAACAACACAACATCGATAAAGACTTTGAAATCATTATCCGCCGCCACCCCCTCTCCCCCGAAGAAACCCAAACCAACGACATTATCCTCTACTCCTTTATGACCTCCTTTCTGCCAGACATCCATGCAGAAATAAAAGAAATTAAAAAAACAAAAAAAGAAAAAAATTTTTTAATCGCCGGAGGCGGACCTCATATTACCGGAGAACAGGAACTATCATTTCAAATTGGGTTCGATACCCTCTTTATCGGAGCCGGGGAACGCAATTTCCTGCAATTTGGTAAAGATTTACTGGACAATCGCCCCATCCCCAAACAATACATTTACCAGGATAACCGGACATCTGATGATTTTAACCACTACCTTCCCATTTCCGGACACATGGATACCATTCCTCCCCTTGAAATCATGAGAGGCTGCTGGTGGAATTGCCGGTATTGCAGCACTCACCTTTATGATGTCATGTTTAGAGACCTCGCTTCCATTGATACGTATCTCCGGGAGATGAAAACACGGCGCATAAGCCGTATCAATTTCATATCCCCTTCATCCATGGAATACGATGCAGCCAAAGGCAGACAAATCAATATCGACAAAATTGCGGAATTGCTGGAACTGGCCCGGTCCTATGATTTTCGTTTCATCGAATACGGCATATTTCCCTCGGAAATCCGGCCCGATACCGTCACAGACAGCGGCATGGCGCTGTTGAAAAAATTTGTTTCCCACAAATTTATTACCATTGGTGCCCAAAGCGGATTAAACGCCCGGTTAAAAGAACTTCAACGGGGACACACAATAGAAGACATCGAACAGGCCGCGGCTATTGCCGATGCCAATGGTTTTTCTGCACACCTGGATTTTATTGTGGGTTTTCCGGACGAAACACAAAAGGAACGCCAGGCTACCATCGAGTTCATTCAAAGACTCAATAAAAAATACCAGATTCGCACCCACCTGCATCACTTTATTCCTCTCTCCGGCAGCCCCTATGCCTATCGACTTCCCTCGTTTCTATCTGATACCGAAAGGGAGCAATTGCGAAAACTCAAATCCGCGGGCATTGCTACTGATGG
>WVZO01000437.1 GCA_011772425.1 Candidatus Aminicenantota bacterium | reverse complement strand
GACCCCCCGCAAAAATTTTTTATTTTTTTTCTCATCACGGTAATCCTGAAAATCCCATAAATCATGGTCAAACTTTTCCGCAGTTAATTCCGGGTTATTTAAATAACCACGGGTTACGCCAGCACCACCAATGCATAATTCACCGGTAACACCCACGGGCTGCAAATACAGATTTCTATCCAAGATATAAAGCTGAATGTTAGATATTGGTTTTCCAATAGAAATGGCCCCCTCACCATTCCACCCGGATAACGAAAACCGGCTGGCATAAATGGTACCTTCAGTAGGCCCGTACAGGTTTTCCAATGGAATCTCCGGGAATAAGTGCCGGAATTTTTCCACTAACGTTGGCAGCAGCGCTTCTCCAGCCAAAAATATATATTTCAAACCAGGCAGTCTACAGATGTCATAATGATGTAAATACTCGACAAACGCATTGAACATAGAAGGCACGAAATTGATATGGGTAATAAGATGCCGTTGAATTGCCTCGACAATCCTGGCCGGGTTTTTATGATCTCCGGGCTCCATCAGCACCAGGCGCCCGCCGCCCAAAAACCAGCCGAACAATTCAGTCACGGATACGTCAAAAAGATAGGAGGTCTTAAACAGGTAGGCATCGGATTCTCCAAAAGGATAGGCCTGGTGCAGGGACCACAAGATATTCACCACATTACCATGCTCCACCATCACTCCTTTGGGCCTGCCTGTAGTACCGGAAGTGTAGAGGAGGTAGCATAGGTGAGTAGGGTGAGTAAGATGAGTAACAACCTCAGTTCCCTCACTTACCTTACTCACCTCACTCAACTCACTCACCAAAATCCCGGCGCCACTGTCTTTTAACATGTAATCGATGCGTTCCTGGGGGTATTCCGGGTCAATAGGCATATAGGCGCTGCCTGCCTTCAATATACCTAATATCCCAATAATCATCTCAATGGAAGGCTCAACCATAATAGCCACAATGGCATCAGGTTGAACACCTTTTTCCCTCAATAAATGAGCGATCTGAATAGCTTTTTCATTTAATTCGCGGTATGTTATGGATATGCAATCCTGACTTTTATCCAGTTCACCTGGATGGGTTTGCGGTTTGTAATTTGTAATTTGTGATTTGGAATTTGTTTGTAATTTGGAATTTGGAATTTGGAATTTTTCGTTGTTTCCTAGCACAGCTATATGGTCCGGCGTTCTCTTAACCTGCTCCTGGAACAACTGATAAATGGTTTTATCCTGCGGATAATCCGCTGCCGTGTTATTAAATTCAACCAATATCCGCTGTTTCTCTTCTTTGGAAATGATTTCTATATCACCTATTTTTATCCCAGGGTCTTTGAGAATCCTTGATACAATTCGCTTAAAATACCCGGTAAATTTCCGGGCAGTGGTTTCTTTAAAAAGAGCAGTGCTGTAAGTCAGGCTGAATGAAAGGCTTTCTTTTGTTTCATTGGCAATAAGGAGCATATCAAATAAAGAAGCCTGATTTTCATTTGGATAAGGAATTATCTTTAAACCGGGGAATTGGATTTCAAAGGCTTCTTCATTCTGCAGCGCAAACATGACATCAAATAAAGGATTGCGACCGATATCCCGTTCTACAGGCACACGTTCCACTAATTCTTCAAAGGGATAGTCCTGGTTCTCAAAGGCATTCAGGATGTTGTGTTTCAGTTGGTTAATAAAATCCCTGAAGGTTTTTTCGTTTTCAATCGTGTTGCGCAGTGCCAGGGTGTTAACAAACATACCAATGATATGTTGAACGCTGTCATGCCTTCGCCCGGCCACAGGGGTTCCGATAATCATATCATCCTGGCCGCTGAGTTTGGACAGCAGCACATTGTACAGAGCCAACAGGAGCATATATAGTGTAACGTCCCGGTCCAGGGCCAATGCCTTTAACTGGTTTACTTCTCCCAGGGAGATATCAAAATCAATTGTACGGCCTTCAAAACTCTGAACCGGGGGTCTGGGATAATCGCAGGGAAGGTCTAAGAGGGGGACTTCTCCTGTAAACTGCTGGCTCCACCAGGTTTCCTGTTGTTTAATGGCTGCTCGCCATGCATCACTGGTCTGCCATTGGGCATAATCTCTATACTGGATCCCTGGTTCCGGTTGTGGTTCCTTTCTGTCTGAGTCTGCATATAAAGCCACAAATTCCTTTATAAAAATCTCTATACTGATACCGTCACAAATAATATGATGCATATCCAGCATGAGGAGGTGCTGCCGTTCTCCGGTTTTGATCAATCCCACCCGCAGCAGCGGTGCCTTTGATAAATCAAACGGGCAGATGAAACTCTGCATTAAATAATCCTCTTCGCGTTCCTTCGCGTTCTTAGCGGCTAAATCATAATATTCAATCTTAAATTCTACATCATCGTGGACCCTCTGCACCGGTTCTTCTCCTTGCATATGAAAGGAGGTTCGAAAGCTCTCATGGAGACCAGGCAAATCCCTAAAAACACCCAGGAATCTCTCCAGATCCAGTTCCCCTTCCAGCAGCATCACATGAGAGATATTGTATGCTAAATTGTCCGGGCTTATCCGGTAAAGGACATACAATCGTTTTTGCGCTGAAGATAAAGGATAATATTCTTTTGTCTCGGTCACCCGGATGGGAGCAAAAGGAACTTTCGAAGCAGTGTTGACATAACCGGCCAATTGCCGAATGGTAGGATTATGGAATATTTCAACTAGTGGAATATGAACGTCCAGTTCTTTTTGGATTGCAGACACCATTCTCATGGCCATTAATGAGTGCCCCCCCAGCCTGAAAAAATTATCATCGATACCAATACCGGGCGGCACATGCGATGCATCTCTACCTAAAACGCGGGACCATATTTCTATCAATTTTTTTTCCAATAAGTTTCCGGGAGCCACATATTTTTCTAATTCTCGCTGCGAGCCTGGCAGTGCTCTGCGGTTCAGTTTCCCACTGGGAGTGAGGGGCAAGTGCTCCACTGAAACAAAATAAGAAGGGATCATGTAATCAGGAAGCAAATGCGACAGGTATTCTCTTAATTTCACAGTGCCAGGCATTTCTTCTAAGGCCGTTGCATCAGCCGGAACAATATAAGCGCAAAGATATTTTTCCTCTGCTTTATCTTCACTGGTATGGACAATCACCGCAGCTTCTTTGATTTTCTCATGAGCTCGCAGCCGATTTTCGATCTCCCCGGGTTCGATGCGATACCCCCTGATTTTTACCTGACGATCGATTCGACCCAAGAATTCAATATCCCCATCCGGCAGCCAACGAGCCAGATCACCGGTTTTGTAAAGCCTTCGGCGACCAGGGGGGCTCTTTTTATAAAAACCGCCCCCCTGGACCCCCCGCAAAAATTTTATATTTTTTTTCTCATCCTGGTAATCCTGAAAATCCCATAAATCATGGTCAAACTTTTCTGCGGTTAATTCCGGGTTGTTCAAGTATCCGCGGGCCAGACCCTCTCCAGCAATAAACAATTCACCAACCACACCGATAGGAAGAATATTGAAAAAAGTGTCGAGAATATGGATGCGGACATTGGCAATAGGTTTGCCGATATGATGGGGAGCATCGATATCCATGTCAATATGGGCGGCGGCGGTAACTGTGGTTTCGGTAGGGCCGTATTCGTTGATGAGCTGTGCCTGTGGGACGATTTGGTGACTTTTTTCCAGCAGGGTGGTGCTTGCTTTTTCGCCAGCCAATACAACGAATCGGAGGGATTGCAGAGACTCTTTACCGGTATTCTCCAGCGTGAATTCGTAAAGGCTGGGAACAAGACTGATATTGGTGATATGGTGGTTTTGAAAGACCTCTTTAATAAAACCGCCGTCCAGATTCCTGGATTCGGGAGCCATCAACAGGGTGCCGCCGGAAAGCAGCGCAGAGTAGAAATTGGAACCAAAACCGTCAAAACTGTAAGAAAGAAGTTGCAACGTCACATCTGAGGGGGTGAACCGGTAGGTTTTCAGCCGCCAGCACGTATAGTTGACAACCCCGCGGTGTTCCACCATCACGCCCTTGGGCATACCGGTGGTTCCGGAGGTGTAGATGAGGTAGCATAGGTGAGTAGGGTGAGTAAGGTGAGTAACCACCTCAGTTCCCTCACTTACCTTACTCAACTCACTCAACTCACTCACCATAACCCTGGCACCACTGTCTTTTAACATATAATCGATGCGTTCCTGGGGGTATTCAGGGTCAATGGGCAAATAGGCACCACCTGCCTTTAATATACCCAATATAGCGATAATCATCTCAATGGAAGGTTCAACCATAATAGCTACAATGGTATCAGGTTTGACGCCCTTTTCTATTAAAACACAGGCCAATTGATCGGACCTTTTATTCAATTCCCCGTAAGTAAACTGAACTACAGCCTTCGTTCTCTTCTTTTTGCCAACTGCCAACTGCCAACTGCCAACTACAGCTACTTTCTCAGGCGTCTTTTCTGCCTGTTCCTTAAACAATTGAACAATGGTTTTATCCTGCGGATAATCCACTGCTGTATTATTAAATTCAAGCAAAATTTGCTGTTTCTCCTTTTCATCTATAATCTCTATAGCGGATACGTTTATCTCCGGATTTTCCTTTATTTGCGCCAGTATCTGCATAAAATACGAAACAAACCTTCGCACGGTGGTTTCTTTAAACAACCGGGTGCTGTAGGTCAAATTAAATACGAGGTTTTTGTTTCCCCCGGTTTCATATGCATTCAAGGTTATATCAAATAAAGCGGTGGAGTTTTCATATGGATAGGGGGTTATTTTCAAACCGGGAATCCGAATTTCAGAGGTTTCTACATTCTGGAGTGCAAACATGACATCAAATAAGGGATTGCGGCTGGTATCCCGCTCTACTACCACTTTCTCCACCAGTTCTTCAAAGGGGAAGCCCTGATTTTCAAAAGCCTCCAGGGCATTCTGTTTTATGTTTTTAAGAAAAACAGTAAACGTTTTCTCATAATTTACCGTATTTCGCAACGCCAGCGTATTGACAAACATGCCTATCACTTTCTGCAAATCTACATGCAGACGCCCGATAACCGGACTACCCACTGTGATCTCTTCCTGGCCGCTGAGTTTGGACAACAGTACGGTATAAGCGGCCAGCAATACCATAAACAACGTCGCCTGTTCACGGAGTGCCAAATGGTTTAATGCAGTGGTTTGTATCTCATCCAGCTCAAACTCCAGGGTGCACCCCTCGAAACTCAACACAGGGAGCCTGGGAAAATCATACGGTAAGTTCAATACCGGTATTTCATGGGAAAAACGGTTCAGCCAATAGATCTCATGCTTTTTTATTATTTCCTTTTGACTCTCGCCTTGCTGCCACCAGGCAAAATCTTTGTATTGAATCCTCACTGGCGGCAATTCTTCACCATTGTAAAGGACCATAAAATCTTTTACCAGGATTTCCATCGATGCAGCGTCGGAAATAATATGATGCATATCCACCATCAGTATATGTTTATCCTGGTCCAGTCCGATCAGTCCTACACGCATCAGAGGCGCTTTTGATAAATCAAAAGCGCTTACGAAATCTTCCTCTGTGGCTAAATTATAATATTCAATCTCAAATTCCACATCATCGTGGATTTTCTGTACCGGTTCCTCATTTACCAAATGAAACGATGTGCGTAAACTCTCGTGCCGTTGAATCAATTTTTTAAAAATATTTTCCAATTTACCTCTTTGGATGTTGCCTTCCAGCAGCCATGCGGAAAAGATATTGTAACTGATTCCCTGGGGGTCCATACCAGCCAGGACATACAACCGTTTCTGAGCCGAAGACTGGGGATAAAACACCTGCCCTTCCGGTGCTGATTTTATATGATCATAAACACTCTTACTTGCTTCTTCGATATAAACTGCCAATTCCTTTATGGTAGGACGTGTAAAAATCTCTGCCAACGGAACAGTTACACCTAATTCTTTTTGGAGATGCGATACCAATATGATGGCTTTTAGCGAATGGCCTCCCAGTTCAAAGAAATTGTCATCGATCCCTATCAAGGGTTGTCCCATTGAGGTTGTATACATTGGGTCTTTGCCAAATAACACATCTGACCACACCTTTGCCAGCCTTTCCTGGGTCTCATTTTCAGGGGCAGCGAAATCCACGCTTGCATCCCTATACTCCCCCAACCATGGAGCAAGCAGTGCCTTTTTATCTATCTTTCCACCGGGTGTAAGGGGAATTCTTTCCATTCTTACAAAATATTCAGGGACCATATAATCGGGCAATTCTGCGGATAAATAAATACGTAATTCTTGATTATCCGGTACCTCCGCTCCAAGAACCGGAACAATATAGGCACACAAGTATTTATGGCCGTTTGCCTCCTCCCTGTCAATCACACAGGCTTCTTTAATACCCTCATGTGCCAATAGCAGCGTTTCAATTCCCCCTAATTCGATCCTGTACCCCCTGAGCTTCACCTGGGAATCTATACGGCCCATAAATTTGATACTCCCGTCACGTAAGCGGCGTGCCAGATCACCAGTTCGATAGAGACAGCTCATAGCTGATAGCTCATAGCTCATAGGGAATTTCCCAGAACTGCCAACTTTCTTCTTCCTCCTATCAGCTATGAGCCATGAGCTATGAGCTAAAATAAACTTTTCTGCGGTTAATTCCGGGCGATTCAAATATCCCCGCGCCAGGCCATCACCGGCAATGCATAACTCCCCCACAACCATTAATGGCTGGAGCTGTAAATTATCCGGGTTCAATATATAAACCCGATGGTTATCTATGGGACTACCAATAGGTATGTTATCTTCAAATCGTTCTACCTGGAAAACAGTAGTGACAACTGTATTCTCTGTAGGTCCGTAATTATTGTACAGATCATAATTGTTATTTACAAAAATCCGCAGTTTATCCCCACCGGTCAACAGTTTCCGCAGATACTGATTGTTCAAGCGCATAAACTGCTCACATATCTGGGTCGGTAGATAACTAATGGTTACCTGGTTTTTCTCATAATAGTCATTCAATTGCTGGATATCTAACCTCATGTCATCAGCGATGAGATAGATCACAGCACCCCTGACAATATACGGGAAAACTTCCCACCCTGAAGCATCAAATCCAAACCCTGCATACTGGGCAGTATGCTCAAACTCTCTAACCTGGTAATAGCGATTGTGCCAAAAACAGAGATTCACCAGGGACTTATGCCGGACCACAACCCCTTTGGGCTTGCCGGTAGTACCCGAGGTATAAATCACATAGGCCAGATTCTGTGAAGATACCTTTGATCCGGGTCTGCCCGGGCCATAGGGAGCCAGAACCGTCATATCATGCTGGTATTTATGCTTGTCTCCCTGCCGTCCGTTGACCGGTACATCCCGCTGCTTATCTACCTTGATTAAGACGTCATACCTGTAACGGGTCAGCTCGTTTTCAATGGTATATATTTTATCGGAAAACTCCACCGACTTGATTTGTGGGATATCCGCCACTAAATCTTCAAAGTAAGCGGGAGAGATAAACAATTCCTGGGAAAAATCGGTTTTGGTTTTGTAGTTTTTATCCCGGTGGGCCTGCTTGAAGGCCTGGAGATCATGTAATAGGGAATCTTTTAAATCCTGGTTCATCACATCGCCGATAAATAGATATCCCCTTTCTCCCATGAAGTCAATGGCTTTAAGGATAACTTTGCGAAGGTAGTTATGACCATGAAAACATTGGATAACACTATTGATGATGACCAGGTCAAAATCTTTCTCTTTCAAATAATGGATATCATGGGCCGGTAATGCGCTCAAAGCGATATTTTGGTGTTCTTCTGCTTCCACTCGTTGTTTCGTTTTCCAAATAATTACTTCCGAGAGATCGATACCCAGATAAAACCCCACTTTGGGGGCAATTCGCAACATGCTGATGCCTGAACCGCAGCCAATTTCCAGGACCCGCATCCGGGGATGAAGTAAAGGCATTAATTTCTCCAGGATATTGTCGCCGTATTCATCCATCTCTTCCCTGCTAAATGGTTCTCCCGTGAAGCTGTTAATCCATCCGCCAGCAGTGATTTCATCGACGGCTGTTTCTCCCACATATCTCCATAACCGTTCATCCATCAATTGGTTTTTCTCTCCCTCTTCCACCCAATGGACGCCGTGAGAAACATCCATGCAGAGGTAAGTATGAAACGTTTTACACTCCCACTGCAAGCGGTTCAATCGCTGAATCTCTTTCTCTTCTGATAGGATTATGCCGATTTCTGCATCATTCATAATGTTTTTTATTCTTTCTTCCGGTAAGACAGGGTCCAGGGGTACGTAAGCTCCTCCTGCTTTCAAGACCCCCAGGACAGCAATAAAGCGGTTGATGGACTGCCCCATCAGGATACCTACCCGCTCTTCTAAACAGATGCCTTTTTCTTTAATTAAATAATTGGCCAGCTGATTGGATTTATTATCTAATTCCCTATAAGTCAATTGCACCCATTGCCTCGTTTCCTCGATCCTCTCTTCCTTATTGGGTGGGGGTGCAGCCCCCCCAACTGCCAACTGCCAACTGCCAACTAGAGCAATACTTTCAGGTCTTCTTTCTACCTGTTCCGCGAACAACTGATGAATGGTTTTATCCCCAGGATAGCGAACAGCCGTATCATTAAAATCAAACAACTGCTGCCTCTTCTCTTCCGCCGACAGGATATCGATATCGGAAATCCGGATACCAGGTTCCCGGGTTACCTGGCCAATAAGGTTTAAAAAATGATTCACCAGTTGTTCGATAGTCTCAGGTTTGAATACAGCGGTATAGTATTCCAGTTTGAAGCGGATTTCATCACCGGCCTCATAAGCAAACAGGGTTAAATCAAACTTGGAGGCTTTGATTTCAAAATAATCATAAGGAGAAAGGGTAAATCCTACATTCTCGTATTCTTTACAAGATTGGTCAAAATTCTGGTTCACCACCAATACATCAAAAAGGGGATTCCTGGAAGCATCCCTTCTAAGTTCCAACCGATCCACCAGTTCCTCAAATTGCACATCCTGGTTTTCATAGGCCTGCAGACTGGTTTCTCTTACTTCCTCTAAAAACTGCACATAGGTTTTATCCGGTGTGGGAAAATTTCGCAGGGCCAGCATGTTGACAAACAGGCCGATAATTTGATACAAATCTGCATGGCGACGTCCGGCAATGCCGCTGCCTACAATAATATCAGACTGGCCAGTATACTTAAAAAGCAGTACATTGAAAGCCGCCAGGAGACTCATAAAAAGACTGGTATTATGGGCATCCCCCAACTTTTTAAAGGCGGATGCCTCCTTTTTGTAAAGTTTAAATACATAATTATCACCTTCGAAACTGAACACAGCAGGCCTGGGGCAATCGCCAGGTAAATTCAAAACAGGGATATTCGGGGCATCCGCATAAAGATTTATCCAATATTCTTCTTGGCTCTTAATTTTTTGGCTTTCGATCAGTTGATTTTGCCAGTTGGAAAAATCTTTATACTGAATCTTCAGCGGCGGCAGTTTCTCCCCGGCGTAAATACTGAAAATCTCATCCGTTAATACTTCTGCAGATGTGCCGTCACCGACAATATGATGCATATCAAATAAGAGTAGATGCTTCGTTTCCGAGATGTCCACCAGTCCCACCCCCAGCAGTGGCGCCTGAGACAAATCAAAAGGACGAATGAAATTCTGTATAGCTGCGTAGCGCATAGTGTCACGCGTAGGGCGTAGAGTATAGGGTGACTCTAGGCTCTTCGCTCCCTTTTTGGTTGGGGGTGCCACCCCCTGCTCTAGGCTAATATATTCGATTTCAAATTCCACATTATCATGAACCAGCTGCACCGGTTCATTATCAATCAATTCAAAGGAAGTTCTCAGGGTCTCGTGCCTGTGGATCAATCTCTTGAAAGCATGCTCAAGCTGCTTTTTATTTACTTCACCGTTAAGCTCAAGAACAGTAGACATATTGTAACTGGTACCAATATTTTCAAACTGATCTAAAAAGAATAACCGCTTCTGAGCTGAAGATTGGGGATAATATTCCCGTTTCTCCACCGGTTGAATGGATTCAAAAAAACCGGTTTCGCAAGCGGCAATCATTTCAGCCGCTGCACGGATGGTGGGACGGATAAATACATCAGTTAAACGAACGTTTACATGAAAATGCTCCTGGATCCTGGACACCAGTACAGTAGCTTTTAAGGAATGCCCCCCCAATTGGAAAAAATTATCATCAATACCAATAGAATAAGGCGATTCTACCCCCAAAACCTCTTCCCATATTTCTACCAATTTTCTTTCGATGGGATTCCGGGGGGCAGGATATCCTGATTTCGCTCCTATAATAATTTCCGCTGCGGATAATGCCTTACGGTCAATTTTTCCACCAGTGGTTACAGGAATTTTTTCAATTTCAACAAAAAAGAAAGGAATCATGTAACCAGGCAGTGCACAAGATAAGTGCCTTTTTAATTCCTCCGTTAATGAGAGTGTTTCTTTAAACTCATCTGCTGACGTTGAAGCACGGACAATGTAAGCACACAGGTATTTATCACCGGATTCATCTTCCCTAGCCAACACCACTGCCTCTTTTACTGCTTCATGGATTAACAGTTGATTTTCAATTTCTCCCGGTTCCACCCGGTATCCCCGAATCTTAACCTGGTAATCGATCCGCCCGAGGAATTCAATGTTGCCATCCTCAAGCCACCGAGCCAAATCACCGGTTTTGTAGATTCTTTGCCTCCGGCGGCCAGGGGGGCTCTTTTTATAAAAACCGCCCCCCTGGACCCCCCGCAAAAATTTTTTATTTTTTTTATCATCCTGGTAATCCTGAAAATCCCATAAATCATGGTCAAATTTCTCTGCGGTTAATTCAGATTGGTTTAAATAGCCCCTGCCAACCCCTTCACCGCCAACTAATAGCTCCCCGGAAACCCCAATCGGTAAAAGCTTCAAACGGTTATCCATCACATAAGTGCTCAACGTAGGAATGGGTTTTCCAATGTTGCTGATATTGTATTTCATATCCCTGTCACTGATCTCGGCACAAGTCACATGTACCGTCGTTTCTGTAATCCCATACATGTTGATTAGTTTGGTGTTGGGGTATTGGGTAACCCATGCCATCAGTCGATTGGGTTTTAGTTCTTCCCCCCCAAATATAACATATTTTAAATGCAAGGCACGTTCCTGAACGGTTAACTCCTCATCCATTAAGTTATAAAACGCAGAGGGAGTTTGGTTTAATATCGTCACATTTTCTTTTTTTAATAATTCCAGGTACCCCCGGGTATCCCTGGCCAGCATCCTGGGAATTATCACCAGCTTGCCTCCATAGAGCAGTGCACCATACATCTCCCAGACAGAAAAATCAAAACAGTAAGAGTGGAACAGCGTCCAAACATCGCTGCCGGTAAATTCAAACCCAAACCGGTCATTGAACAGCAGCCGCACAACATTTCTATGATCAATCATCGTACCTTTGGGTCGTCCGCCAGTACCGGAGGTGTAGATGATATAGCATAGGTGAGTAGGGTGAGTTGGGTGAGTAAGGTGAGTAGCCACCCTAGTTCCCTCACTTACCTTACTCACCTCACTCAACTCACTCACCAAAATCCCGGCGCCACTGTCTTTTAACATGTAATCGATGCGTTCCTGGGGATAGTCCGGATCGATAGGCATATAGGCACCGCCTGCCTTCAATATACCCAATATACCGATAATCATCTCAATGGAAGGTTCAACCATAATAGCCACAATATCGTCTGGCAGGACGCCTTTTTCTATTAAAACACAGGCCAATTGATATGCGCTTTTATTCAATTCCCCATAAGTAAATTGAACTGCAGCCTTAGTTCTCTTCTTTTTGCCAACTGCCAACTGCCAACTGCCAACTACAGCCGCTTTCTCAGGCGTTCTCTCTGCCTGCTCTTGAAACAACTGATGGATGGTTTTTTCCCCGGGATAACCTGCAATTGTGTCGTTAAAATCATACAACAACCGCTGTTTTTCCGTTTCAGCCATGACGTCTATCTGACCGATAAGCCGGTTAGGGTTCTCCGCAACAGCATAAACAATATTCTTGAAATAAGTGATAAATCGAAGGATGGTTTCTTTTTTAAAGAGTTTGGTGCAATACTCAAATGCAAAGCAAATCTTTCCGTCTTTCTCCAGGAGAGTGATAGTAATATCAAACTTGGTGACCGGGTTCTCATAGGGATACGGGGTTAACTTCAAACCAGCCATTTCCACTTCCGGGGCCTCCAGGTTTTGTAATACAAAAAAAGTTTCAAAAATCGGGTTCCGGTTGGTATCTCTTCGTTTAACCACTTTTTCCACCAGGTCTTCAAAAGGATAATCCTGGTTCTCATAAGCAGCCAATGTTCTTGCTTTGACCTCTTTTAAAAATCCTGTAAACGTTCTCTCCGGGGATGGAACGTTTCGCAGCGCCAGAGTATTGACAAACATGCCAAATACCTGCTGAAGATCGGTATGCCTGCGCCCAGCCGCGGGTGTGCCCACCACAATGTCACATTGACCGGTTAGATTGAATAATAAAATATTGTAGATGGATAACAATACCATATATAGTGTGGCTTCTTCTCTGGACGCTAAACCCTTTAGTGCTTTGCTCCATGTCTCATTGATCTCATCCTCAATCCTACTGCCCTCAAAACACTGAACCCCGGGCCGCCGGTAATCAACAGGTAAATTCAACTCCACTGGTTCCGACTCAAACTGTTTCAACCAGTAAGCTTTTTGTTTCTCCATATCAGCGGATACCACCAAGTGTTTCTGCCACAGAGCAAAATCCCTGTACTGAAGATGAAGAGAAGGCAGCCCC
>WVZO01000649.1 GCA_011772425.1 Candidatus Aminicenantota bacterium | reverse complement strand
GCGGGTGAATCGGGGATCACATGGGTCACATGCACCCCTTGTTCTAAGGGTTCAACTTCAATTCCCAGGAAGCCGGTCTTTTCTTTTTGGAGCTTGGCGCGGTCCGAACCGTACATCCCCAGGTGACTGGCATTCAACTGCCCCAGCATCAGGTTGAACATGTCGCGAAAGTCTCTATCAGTGGAAGCTTTTAACACCATGGGTTTGTATGTGGCCACTAATTTATCCCAATCCCTACCGTGGAAATTGGGATCATAAAATCCATACTTCAAGGCCTGGCAGGCCTCGTTGAAAATCTGCAGCCACTCCCGTGGATGGTCGATCTTCATTTTGGCCATAAAGGGAAGTGACTCCATCTTGTTCCCTTTGGTGCTGATACGGGCCAATGTTCCCCTGGATTTCAACAGGTAAAGGTATTTTCCCTCAGGGCCCAGTTTCACACCATAGGGAGATTGCCCCCCTTTTGTAACCGCTTTTGTTTTTGTCCCATCCCATTTGACACTGTAGAGGTCCCTGCCTTTTACACCAGGGGCAGAGGCAGTATAATAAAAAGTTTCTCCATCTTTGGCGATGGCCAATTCTCCTTCGTCACCTGCCAGTCGCGTAACCTGGACCAGCCGCTCATGGATGTACTCGAAATCAATGACCACCGGCTTCACAGTTTCTTCTTTCTTTTTTTCTTTTTCCTTTCCTTTTTCTTTTTTTTCACTTTTTTTGGCGGGTTTGTCTTCATCGTCTGCTTCTTCCCAGTCCTGTTTTGTTTTTTCCCAATCCTTTTTCCTCAGCCAGACAAACCACACATCCATATCGTTATTGTTCCTGATAGAGAGAAAACCCAATTTTGAGCCGTCCGGGCTCCATACAGGGCTGTAATCAGCCCTGGGATGCATACTTACATTCACGGGTGCTCGACTGTTATCCGCGGCATGAATATAAATCTCATTGTTAAAATCCAGGTCGCTCAGGGAGTAGGCCAGCCAGCGGCTGTCCGGGCTCCAACTCACTCCCCTGGGCATGGCCCATCCGTCCAGGAGGATTTTCTCATTGGACAATTTCCCCTCAGGGGAGATATCCGCCACCACCAGCTCTCCCCTGTTCCTGGTATAAGCGATTTTCTTTCTGTCCGGGGACATCAGGGGGTGGTGCTCCGACGCTTCGGTTTTGGTTAACCGGATGGTTTGATGCTTCAGCGCTTTGAAAATAGTGGTTTCACTGCCGGCTGGTTTTACCAGGAAGAGGTCATATTGATCGTAACGATCACTGGAGAATATTAAAGCGCTGTCATTGAGCCAGGTCACATCTTGATCCCGGAAGGGATGATCGGTTAAATTGACGGTTCTTTTCTTTTCTTTATCATTTTCCGTCACAAAAATTTCCCCCCGGATCACGAAGGCTGTTAACTTGCCATTGGGGGAAACCGCATATTCGTCCGCACTGGAGGTAAAGGATTTGTGTTCCACCGGATCAAACCGGTAATCAGCACCGATTTTGATAGGGACCAATCCAGGCTTTTCATCCCGGGTGCCTAAATTCATGGTATAAATAGAGGTTCCCCGTTCCATCACTGCTAGTTTCCCATTGGCAGCGATGTCAAAATAGCGGACTCCCATATCCTTGAACAGGGTCATCTGGCGGGTTTGAGATACCTCTCCCTCAGGGGTTAGGGTCATGGAGTGAATATTGTACCTGCCCGATTGTGAAGAGATATAGTAGAGTGTAGTGGAATCACTCCACCTGGGATAAAAATCATTGCCTTTATAATCGGTGAGCCTGGCATAGGTGTTTTTTTTGCTGTCATAGAGCCAGATATCCCGGTTGGCAGGTCCCTGGTAATCCTCTCGCGTGAGCCTGCATGTGCCTCTGACAAAGGCGATGTACCGTTTATCCGGGGACATAGCCGGCATATCACCCAGGGCGTCCAGGAGGCGATGGGGCGTTCCCCCACTGGGAGAAAGCACATGGATTTCACGTAACCGTTCCACATGACGAAACACACGCCTCGTGGAGAACAGTATGTTTCCATCCGCTGCCCACTGCTCCAGACGGTCAGCGGTGGAGTGAAAGGTTAAGCGCACGGGCATGCCCCCTTTTGACGGGATCACAAAGATATCGTCGTTGCCAAAACGGTTGCTGGAAAAGGCGATCTTACTGCCGTCGCTGTTCCATTTGGGCAGCGCATCGTAAGCACTGTGAATGGTTAAACGCTTCGCCTCACCGCCGCTGAAGGGGACCGTCCAGATATCTCCCTGGAAACAAAAAGCAATCAGAGACCCATCAGGACTCAGCGCCGGATACCGAACAAAAGGAGATTCATTGTTGTTTGTACCGGACGCTGCAGTATTTGTTGGTAACACGAACGAAAACAACACCAAAACCGCTATAGTATAAACTACAAAACGAATCTTAACGTTCATTATCAATTTTACCTTCCTTAATTTTTTTAAAGTCTATTGTAAAGGGAACGCTGAGATATTTCAATAGATTCCGGTTTTTTTTATATTTTTTATTTATGCAAGGGTTATTGACAAGATCAGGCTTTTTTGATATAAATATTACCTCTTTTAAAGATTAATGCGTTCCTCGGTGGCTCAATCGGTAGAGCGGGTGACTGTTAATCACTAGGTTGCAGGTTCGAGTCCTGCCCGGGGAGCCAATTCCCCCCACAGGGGAAATTCGAAGCACGAAATTCGAAATCCGAAACAAATCCAAAATTCAAATGTCCAAAATCCAAAACAAAAATACCATGTTACCATGCTTTCAGGTTCTTTATGTTTGGGTAATTTGAATTTTGGTCATTCGAATTTGTTTCGAATTTCGATATTCGAATTTCGGATTTTTCTACTTCATAAGGTCTTTCACCACCTTTACCTTTCTTTCCATTGACGTTTGTTTATCTCTTCGATCATCGATACTGATCCGGGTGGAGACACGTTTGGCCCCTTTCAAAAACGGTGCTTCGTGCATTTCCCGGATGGCTGTTAAAATATCATCCAGGTCACCTTCCAATATAGTTGCCATGGGAGTTAACATAGATTTTATCTTGGTATATTTTGCCAAAACCTTTTCCACTTCCGCTACATAAGGACTTAACGACGGCGTGGCCGTGCCCAGGGGAACAATGGTAACTTCTACAATGACGTTGCTCATCACCAACCTCCGGATAGCGGTTTTACGTGTTGTCTACAACCACTTTGTTTCGGCCGCTTTGTTTGGCCTGGTAGAGCAATTGGTCTGCTTGATCGATAGTAGCTTCCAGGGAATCGCCGATACGTGTGGTCACGCCAATGGATACAGTGAGGGCAATTTTAATGGGTAATACTTTTGATCCAACCTTGAATTCATTTTCTTTTATCCGTTTGCGAAGAGTATCGAAAAAAGAAAAGGTTTTTTCTTTCTTCATGTTGGTGGCCAATACACAAAACTCCACACCGCCCAACCGGGCCAGCAAATCTGTTTTGCGAATATTTTTGGAAATCACATCTGCCGCACATTTCAACGCCATATCCCCGGCCTCGTGACCATAGGTGTCATTGATCCGTTTAAAATGATCAATATCAATTACGGCAATTGTCATGTCCAGGTTCCCTCTCCTGGCATTCTCAAAAATTTTCCGCCCCAGATCGAAAAAATAACGGCGATTGTAAAGATTGGTAAGAGAGTCTTTGTTGGATGCATCCCGTATTGCTTCAATTTTTTCCAGCATTTCAATATTTTGATTAACCCGGCAGTAAAGCTCTTCTTTGGTAAAGGGTTTGTTCACAAAATCGTTGGCCCCTTTTTTTAAGAATTTTGCAGAAAGTATCCCTGAACCGTGGGGACAAATACCAATGATGGCCATGCGATCGGAACGGTACTTTTTTCGAATTTCAGAAACAAGCTGGAAACCATCCATTTCCGGCATACTGGAACCAGTAATCACCAGTTTGACATCCGGGTTCTGTTCCAGGACTTCCAGGGCTTCCTCTCCGTTTGCAGCCTCAAGGACAACATATTTCTGCATAGATAAAAGCGACTTAAACAACCTCCGGGTATCACCGGGATCATCAACTACCATAACTTTAACTAATTGGTTTTTATAAATTCGTTGAATCACCCGTACCAGGTTATCCACATCCTGGGTACTCTCTTTGAGAACATAATCCACCACTTTCCTGGATAAAATACGCTCCCTTACTTCATCGCTGACATTGCCAGTGAAAACAATCGAAGGAATTCCCTTCGATATTACATAATCAAGAATCTGCTCATCATGGGCATCTATAAGGTCCAGGTCCAAAACCGCTAAAAAATAGTTAGAGGAACCCTTCTCCAGCAATTTTTTAGTTTCCTCAAGACTCGTGGTTATTACAGAATCAAAGCACAGGCGAGAGCGAATCTCACCGCTGATCGCATCGGCGAACATTTTACTGTCTTCTACTACCAAAATTTGTATCTCAGCCATTTTAACACCTACTGTTTAAACGTTTAAAATCTACCCCCTCATTCTAACCCGTCTATAAAAAAAAATCAACCCCTCGGCCTCTACTTGGCTCCCCAGGCAGCTTTTAGACTGTTAATCTGTTCCTCGGTTTTATCTCGCGGTTTTTGTTTCGGTCTGGGTTTATGGGGCCGTTTGTGTTTGCTTTTGCTCCGTTTGGGGGGTTCCTGGAGCGCTTTGATGCTCAATTGAATCCGTTTTAACTGCTGATCGACATTCAGTACTTTGACTTTTATTTTATCCCCTACATGAATCACCTTTTCCGGGTTGGTGACATACTCATGGGAAAGTTCTGAGATATGTACCAGGCCATCCTGGTGTACACCAATATCTACAAATGCCCCAAAACGGGTCACATTGGTTACCACGCCTTTCAATACCATTCCCTCCTGGAGGTCGTCAAGGGTTTCGACTCCCTCTTCAAATTCAAATAATTCAAAATCTTCCCGGGGATCCCTTCCCGGGGTTTCCAGTTCCCTGAGGATATCCCGGATGGTGGGAAGACCGAACTCATCCGTGATGTAATCTTCCGGCTTGATTGTTGAAATCAGCGGTTTATTGCGGATCAACCGGGTAATAGGTTCAGCGGAATTTTTGCACATCTGTTCTACAATAAAGTAGGATTCCGGGTGAATGCCGGTGGCATCTAGGGGATTCTTGCCATTTCTCAGCCTTAAAAACCCGGCACTCTGTTGAAATGCACGGACACCAAACATCCTGACATGTTTTAAATCTTCCCTGCTTGTAAACATCCCCATTTGGTCCCGGTATTGCACGATATTTTTAGCCAATGTGGTACCGATCCCGGATACATATTTCAGCAAATGGTAAGAGGCCGTATTCAATTCCACCCCGACACGGTTCACCACCAGGCCGACCACCTGGTCCAATTTTGTTTTTAACAGGCCCTGGTTGACATCGTGTTGATATTGTCCCACACCGATGGATTTGGGTTCGATTTTTACCAGTTCTGCCAGGGGGTCCTGGAAACGCCGCCCGATAGAAACCGCTCCCCTGACTGTCACATCGTGCTCTGGGAACTCTTCCCTGCCCACTTCAGAGGCAGAGTAAACCGAGGCGCCGGCTTCACTGATGACCGATACAATGACATGTTCAGGCACAACATCCTTGAAAAATAAACGGGTCTCACGGGAAGCGGTTCCATTACCGATGGTGACAGACACGATGTTGTGTTTTTTAATCAATTCCTTTACCACCCGGGCGGCTTCCTCGATTTTTTCCAGGGGTTTGGTGGGATATATAGTGGCAGTATCCAGTAATTTACCGGTTTCATCCAGCACCACCAGCTTACAGCCGGTGCGATAACCGGGATCAACACCCATAACCCGGAGGTTCCCAGCAGGGGGTGCCAACAGGAGCTTTTCAAGATTGGAAGCAAACACGCCAATGGCCTCCTCATCGGCTCGCTTTTTCAATTCCATATGGATATCTTGCTCGATAGAGGGCAGCAGCAGCCGACCCAGGGCATCGGCAAAAACCGTATCCAGGTATTCATGCCTGGGATGGCTGCCTTGAAAAAGCATAGACCTGAATTTACCCTGTAGGCTCTCTTTATTGCTGTCAATCCGGGTTTTCAAGACTTTTTCCGATTCACCGCGGCGGATAGCCAGTATACGGTGAGATGGTATGGTTTTAACCGCTTCAGTGTAATCATAATACTGCTCAAATTTGGACCGCTGGTCCTGCCAATCACTGGTAACCGATACGCACAGCGCACCTGTTTCCGCAATCTCACGGCGAATGGCTTTGCGCAGTGCCGCATTCTCAGAGAATTGCTCGGCAATAATATGACCAGCACCTTCAATGGCTTCCTCAACGGATTTCACTTTCTTTTCCTCAGAAATAAACGGCTCTGCCAGCACCTCCAGGGAATCCCTAACCGTTTCATCCAGGATGGAAAGCGCCAACGGCTCCAATCCCTTCTCCTTAGCAATAGTAGCTTTGGTTCGCCGCTTCGGCTTGTAGGGAAGGTAGATATCTTCCAACTCGGTCTTGGAATAGGTCTCTTGGATTTTTTTCTTCAGTTCATCCGTTAGTTTCCCCTGGCTGGATATGGTCTTTAACACCGTTTCCTTCCGATGGTTCAACTCTTTTACATATTCATATTTCTCCTTAACGGTCTGTACACCCAATTCATCAAGGTCCCCGGTTTTCTCTTTCCGGTACCGCGATATAAATGGAACCGTCATTCCCTCAACCAGCATCTCGATCACATTTACTGCCTGAAACAACTTTACGCTGGAGGTTTCAGTAATATAAGTCAAATCGTTTTCGCTCAGCATATTTCGTTTCCCTCTGAAAGCGCAGGGCGCAGGGCGCAAGGGGCACAGCGAATTGCGGCCTGAGCTAATTGAAAGAGTGATTGTACCACATTTCTTCAAAAGACAAAAGATGTAAAATTACTCTCCCATGCCTTATGCATGTATCACTTAGCGCACAGCGTTTCTCGCTCTGCGCTTTGCGCCCTGCGCCCTGCACCCTGCACCTTGCACCTTGCGCTACTCCAGCAGGCCCAGTTCTCTGATTTTGTCAAGTAATACTTTTTTCCTGATGGGTTTGGTAATATAACCTTCACAGCCGGTTGTGTAAGCCATCAACATATTGCGTTTGTCATCCAGTGCAGATGTAATGATCACTTTTACGCAGTCATCTCCATAGATACCCCTTGAATCTTCGATCTTTCGAATTCGTTTCAGCGTTTCCTGCCCATCCATTATTGGCATTAAAAGATCGAGGCAAATCAGATCATATGCGAATTCTTCATCAAGAGATTTTTCATAGGCGTTGACGGCTTCTTCGCCGTTAACAGCGATATCGCATTCACCATAGGGAGAAAGGAGCCGCTGCAATAAGTGCCGGCCATAAAAGTCATCTTCAACAATTAAAATCTTCAAAAAATAGTCCAGACGTTTCTTATCTGGGTTTGTCATCAGTTTAACCTCCTAGAGAAAATAATTTATTGATGGTTGATTATAAAAGCCTTGTTTATATAATATTAATATGAAAATCATTATTTGTCAAGTATTTCACAGGAATTTGCTGTCTGGTGTTTTTCTTTTGTTTCGGACTATTGTTGCAATTTTTCTTTTTATTAATTATAATAAAACCATGAGAAAAAACATAAAAAAACTTAGCTTGATTTTCGTTCTTTTATTTCCGGTGCTGCTGCATGCGGAAATATACACAATGAAAATAACCGGACCCATCGAGTCCATAACCGAAGAATACATCGTGGATTCCTTTAAAAAAGTTAAAGAAGAGTCCAAAGGGAAATTGGTGATTATTGAAATGGATACGCCAGGGGGACTTGACAAGCCCATGAGAACTGTTATTAAAGAGATAATGGCCTCACCGGTACCGGTGGCGGTTTATGTTTCTCCCAAAGGAGCGCAGGCGGCTTCGGCTGGTTTTTTCATTACCATTGCGGCGGATATTGCCTGTATGTCACCGGGCACCAATACAGGTTCTGCTCATCCGGTCCTGGTTACCGGCGGCAAAATGGACGAGACCATGAATGAAAAAGTCACCAATGATGCTGTGGCGTATGCAAGATCCCTGGCCAGATCCAGGAACCGCAACGAGGAATTGGCACAAAGAGCAGTGAGAAAGAGTGAATCATTTACTGCAGAGGATTGCTTGAAAAATAATCTCATCGAATATATTGCCGAAGATATCAATGACCTTCTGAAACAACTGGAAGAAAGAAAAGTGTCCAGGGTGAACGGTGAAACCATTGTGCTGAAACTGGAAGGGGAAAAAATCGTCCCCCTGGATATGAGCAGCCGCCAGAAATTTTTAAAAACCATTACCAACCCCAGCCTGGCCTACTTCCTATTGATTATCGGGTTAATCGGATTGTACCTGGAATTTACCCACCCGGGGGTCATTGTCCCTGGAGTGGTGGGTGGTATATGCCTTTTATTGGCATTTTTAGCCTTTCAAATTCTTCCCATCAATTACGTGGGGTTACTGCTTATTTTGCTGTCTATAGGTTTTTTCATTGCTGAAATAAAAATACAGGGATTTGGCATGTTTGGAATTGGTGGAATCATCTCCTTTTTGTTGGGTTCCATCATTTTGATCAACGCCCCGATCCCGGAGATGAGGCCTGCCATGTCAATGATAATAGTATTTACGGTTGTATTTGGTATTGTTTTTTTATTTTTAACCTACAAAGTGATCCAGGCAATGAGGCGGCGGACCGAAACCGGACAGGAAGGACTGGCCGGGGAAATCGGCATTGCCAAATCAGAAATTACCCCAACCATGGGTAAAGTATTTGTTCACGGCGAATGGTGGAACGCGGTGTCTGCGTCCGGTGAAACCATCCCCGCCGATACAAAAGTAAAAATCGAAGCCATTGAAGGCGTTATGTTAAAAGTTTCACCGACACCATCATGAATTTTAAATAAAAATAATGAGTAAGAATTAAGGATTAAGGAGGATAAAATGGGTGGGTATACGCCATTAGTAACAGTTATAATTATCATATTTTTCCTGCTTTTAAGTTGGATTAAAGTACTTCGGGAATATGAACGGGGTGTTATTTTCCGACTGGGGCGGGTACTGGAAGAACCCAAAGGTCCGGGATTGATCCTGGTGTTCCATCCTATAGACAAAATGGTGAGAGTGAGTCTTCGCACCATTGTGCTGGATGTTCCACCCCAGGATGTCATTACCAAGGACAATGTGTCTGTCAAGGTGAACGCGGTTGTGTACTACCGCGTATTGGAACCCAAAAAGGCGGTCATTGAAGTCCAGGATTATCAATACGCCACGTCTCAGCTGTCCCAGACCACGCTTCGCTCAGTATTGGGCCAGGTGGAACTGGATGAGCTGCTGTCGGAAAGGGATAAGTTAAACCTGAAACTGCAATCCATTATCGATGAGCATTCTGATCCCTGGGGTATCAAAGTATCCATGGTGGAGATTAAATACGTGGACCTTCCCCAGGAGATGCAGCGGGCCATGGCCAAACAGGCCGAAGCCGAAAGGGAACGACGGGCCAAAGTCATTCACGCCGAGGGTGAGTTTCAAGCCGCTGAAAAACTACTTCAAGCTGCCAATAAGATGACGGAAAATGCCTCCACCATTCAATTGCGGTATCTCCAGACCTTGATGGACATCTCAGCCGACAACACCTCTACCATTATTTTCCCTTTGCCGTTGAATATGCTGGAGGGTCTCGTGCCTAGAAAAAGCCAAGATTAACCTGAATAGGAAAAAGAACAATAACCGGAAAGAATAACAGGACAATGGAAAATTCATACGTTGAGGTAAAAGTCAGCTTTATTCACATTGTGGTTATGTTGGCAGGAGTGATTCTCATTGGAGCGATTTTGTTTTACCTCGGGTACCAGGCGGGAAAGTCGTCTGCTCGTAATGAACTCCTGGGACCCGATGCCATCACCGGTACAGGCAAATCCGAAGAAATTCAACTGGTGGATGAAAAAGATAACCAAAAAACAAGACAAGCGCAGAAGAAGCAAGACCCCTCTATCAGCGAGGAAATCAAGCTGCACCAGTTACCTTCCACTGATAAGAAAAAAGATAAGATCGAAGCAAAACCTGTTCAAAAGGAAACCTATTGGGCGGTCCAGGTGGGGGCTTTTTCCGACTATACCAATGCTAAAAATTATTCAGCTAAGTTTGCAAAAATGGGATATCAAACCGAAATCAATACCATTGTAAGAGATAACAGAAAATTGCACCGGGTCAGGGTAGGAAATTTTAAAACCAGGGCTGAAGCCAGAAAAGAACGAAAGAAACTGGAACAAATGGAGAATAAGAAATTCAACATCGTAAGAGCCAATTAAAACTTTACATACCACTTGCTGCCATTTTATCTGCCTTATTAGGTGCCTTATCCTTCCCTAAATTTGCCCTGTTTTTTCCGGGTTTCTTCTTTTTGATTCCCCTGCTTTATATATTGGAAAGCCCGGCAATCCAACAAAAACCACAAAAAACACAACGATCACGGGCATTTCTTTTATTTTTCGGTTCTGCTTTTTTATCTTATTTGCTAATTTTGTACTGGATTCCCAGGGTGATGGTGCGATACGGGGAAATGAGCAAGCCCCTCAGCATTGTGTCATTGATTGCCCTTGCCGCGTTTCTTTCTATATTCCACGGTATTGCCGGAATTCTCATTAAGGGGGTAGCACCCCCAGCCGCAAAGGGGATGGCACCCCCGGCCCATAAGAGCATTGGCATTGTTTTGATACCGTTGATATGGGTGTCCAAAGATTTGGTTATTGAAAAAATATTCGGTGGATTTCCCTGGTGTCTGGCCGGATACTCGCAGTACAAAAATATTTACTTTGTCCAGATCGCAGAAATCGGGGGTATCCACCTGTTGACCTTTGTCCTGGTCTATTTCAATGTTTTGGTTTACCGGTTCATTCGTACCAGGGATAAACGAACCGCCATTGTTATATTGATTAGTTTATTTGCCATTTATACGGTAGGATTTTATTTGTATCAATCCAATGGACACGACAACCGGGGGTTAAATATCCACCAGGCCGGAATTATTCAACCCAATACCAATAATAATCCCATCACCCGTCAAGAAAAGAATAAAATATTGAATCGTTTGTTCAGGGAATCCGGGGAGTTAGCAAAAAAAGGAGCGGAATTTGTTGTATGGCCGGAGCACAGTGTCGCCATCTATCCGCTTCAAAACCGGGACGACTACGATCGCTTTGTGAGTTTTGTACGTACCAATGTACCGCTGCTGGCAGGTTTTACGGATTTGAAGGGGTTTAACGAAATTTACAACTCCGCGGTGCTTTTTGAAAAAGAAAAAATGCAAAAATACGATAAAGTTCACCTAACGCCTTTTGGCGAATATGTGCTTTTCAGGGATATTCTTTTTTTTGTCAAGCGGATTACAGATGAGATTGCTGATTTTACACCCGGAGAGCAGGTGCGCAACCTGGAAATTCACAACCATTATATTTCCACGCCCATATGTTACGAGATCATTTTCCCGGAATTGGTCAGGGAATTTATTGCAAAAGGAGGGGAGTTAATTATAACTATATCCAATGACTCATGGTTCGGTGATACGTCTGCGCCCTATCAACATTTGTCCATGGCAGTTTTCAGGAGTATTGAAAACCGGCGGTACATTTTACGTTCTACTACCAATGGTATCTCTGCGGTGATTGCCCCGTCGGGTAAAATCCGTTACCAATCGTCTTACAATACCGCAGATGCTTTTATTGCGCAATTCAAGTACATTCAACGGAGAACGTTTTTCAATTACTGTGGGTATTTGTTTCCTTATTTTTGTGTATTTTTGCTGGTGGTTTATTTTGTAGCCGCGAAGGTACGCGAAGGAACGCGAAGATGAGAAGAAGGTGAGAAGTAAGGCGAAACCAATGGGGTATGATGCTGGGAGCGTGGTACGATGATCGACCGTGTATTCTCTCGTACCGCACGGGCACTCTAAAAAGACTGCTGCCCTCCGTGCGGATCTACTACACCCTATTTTTATCTACAGGATGGACATAAAAACTAAAAAAACTTAAAAACTTTTAAGATGTCCATCCTGAACTCCTATTAGAACTCTAAAAGAACTTTTTTTGCCTCCGGCGGCCAAAGGGGGCTCTTTTGAAAAACCGCCCCCTTTGGAATNNCCTTTGGAATCCCCTGCAAAACTTTTTATTAAAGTGTGTTTTTCTTAAGCCAACAGCATTGGGAACTTTCCCCGTTGGTTGGTTCAGGTAAGGAAGCCTTAATATGGCCCGAGGGCCTACAATTGGCTCCCCGCACCGCTGGGCCGAGGGCTTAGAAATTGAATTTTATGTCTTCTATATACTTAGCGGCTTTTTCTACCAATTTCCGGTTTTCCGGGGTAAGTTCCCTGTTTTTCATTTTATCGATTAATGCTTCTGCTTTTTCAAGACTTTCTATATCTCCTTTATAGATGTAAAGATTGCAAAGGTCTTTTACATAGCTTACATCCAATAGATACTGGGGATCCGGTTTTGTTAATAGGTATAAAGAGGTTGTAGAAACCGGTGGATTCAAAATTATCGATTTCGCGGGGATTTTGGAACTCAGTCCGGAAATGATTATAATTATTGCTATCAATGCAACCACTATAATAACACCTGCCACCACCAAGTGGAAATTCCGTTTGTTCTCGAGGAATAGGTGCAGCTTTTTATCCATTTGATTGAAGTATTTGTTGATAAATGGTGCTTTAACTTTTTTCTCTTTTACAGCGATTAAGTCGGTTGGTTGTTCTTCGGGTTGGGGATAGGTGGAGTCTATTGGCAATGGAACCGTTGGTATTTCTTCCGGTGGAGGTGGCAATGTCTCTGGCGGGGGAGGAGGGGGATGGGGAGGTAGATTGTCGGCCAGGATCCTGTCAAGCATTCCCAGGAACTGTTTTCCGTTGGAGATACGCAGTTCCCTGTCTTTAGCCATCATATGGGTAATCAGGGGTTGATAGCGACTCAACTCCTGCGGCATTATGGGTACCGGTTTTTCGATGTGTTCAAGGATTATTGAAATTTGTGTCTCGCCTTTATAGGGTTTTTCCCCGCTGAGCATTTCATAAAGAACTACTCCCAGGGAATAAATATCACTCCGTGCATCTATTTCTTTTTTAGCTTTAGCCTGCTCCGGGCTCATATAATAGGCAGTGCTCATGCTCTGGCTGCTTTTGTCCGGTTCTTCAGGGGAAGCAAATATCCCGGCAATACCGAAATCCACCAGCACCGGGGTAATATCATCTCTAAACATGATATTTTCCGGCTTGATATCTCGATGGATAACGCCCATGGAATGCGCGAAATCCAGTGCTTTCATCATATCTATAACAATATCCAATGCTGTTTCAGGCGGCATTTTACCTTCTGAACTGCTCTTGAGCCGGTCTTTTAACGACTCTTCCAGGTACTCCATGACGATGTAATGATACTGACCGGAAACACCAGTATCAAAAATTTGAACGATATTGGGATGGGACAGAGTTGCTGCAATTCTTGCTGCGCTTTGAAAACGCTGTTCAGTTACTCTTTTAATTATGGGTGGCTCATAGATTTTGATGGCTGCTTTTTGGTCTGATTTTTCCTGGTTGGCCAGGTATACTGCAGCTATGCTTCCCTCACCCAATTTTTTGGTAATTTTATAGCCTGGAATTTCAGGAAAACTATTCATTTTGTTTTCCTCCTAATTTAAGGATAGATTATGACATTTTTTGAAATTTATTTCAAGTGTAAGATTTTGTTTAGCCGCGAAGGTACGCGAAGGAACGCGAAGAGAAGAAACGAAGAAACGAAGAAGAGAAGAGAGAGAATGGTATCGATGGGAAATACCCTTATGAAAGATGGTACGATGTTTGACCCTGTATGAAAAGTTTTGCGGGGGTCCAGGGGGTGGTTTTTCAAAAGAATCCCCTGGCCGTCGGAGACAAAAGAGGTTTTTTAGAGTTCTAATAGGAGTTCAGGATGGGCAGTCTTAACGTTTTTTCAATTCACAGATATTTCTGCCCATCCTGGAGATAAAAATAGGGGTTGGTAGATCCGCACGGAGGGCATTAGTTTTTTTGGAGTGCCCGTGCGGTACGAGAGTTCAGGGGGATAGAAAATTTTTAATAAACAATAATCAGTTGTTAATTGTTAAGGGAAGCTTTAACAACGAAAGAAATCGTTCCCACACCAGCAAAAATCGTTCCCACAGAGGCAAAAATGGCTTACACAGGAAAAGAAATCATTCACACACTAGCAAAAATCATTACTACAGCGGCAGAAATGGTTCATACAACGCAAGAAACCATTAATACAACGGCAAAAATGGTTCCCACAAGGGAAGAAATCATTAACACAGCGGCAGAAATGGCTCCCACAACGATAGAAATGACTGGTACAGCGATAGAAATCGTTCCCACAGTGATAGAAATGGCCTACACAACGATAGAAATCATTGCCACAGCGATGGAAATGGCTCACACAGTGATAGAAATGATTCCCGCAGGGATGGAAATGTCTACACAGTGATAAAAATCGTTCCCACAGCGATGGAAATGACTGACACACCGATAGAAATGGTTCCCACAGCGATTGGAATCGTCCACAGAAATGAAGGAAGCGCATTTCAGTTTAATAGATGGGAAAAGTGATTTTTTCAGCAATTCTCATTTTGATTTTTTAGCCACGAAAAAACACGAAAATACACAAAGAAGAGGGACAATTGTCTCAACTCCCGGGACAATTGCCTCAACACTTGTGGCAGCCAGCACAACGTTTGTGCCACCTGGCACAACCTCTGTGTCACCTGGTAAAACACCTGTGCCAAATAACTGAAAATGCTTGAAAACTATTGCTATTGCCAACTGCCAACTGTTTCCCTTCGTGACTCTTCGTGTACCTTCGTGGCTAAAAATAAAAAGAAAAAAACCTTCGTGCTTTTTACCGCATTGTAAATGCCTTCGCGGCTAAAATTAGAATTGCTGTAGGTTTTTTAATATGGTTGCATTTTGAATTATTTTCCGGTATAATATAACGACATAATATAAGGAGAGGAAAAATGGTTATAGATGGAGACAGACACGAAACGAGTAAGGAAGACATAGATTTCAAGGACTTTGTTGAAAATCTGCCGGTCGGGATATACCAGGTGAATAATGAGGGAAAATTTGTGTACTGCAATAAGGCAATGGCGGATATTCTCGGTTTTTCTAACAGCAGGGAATTAATCGGAAAGAAGATTAAAGATTTTTATTTCAATCCCGCAGATAGAGAAAGACTAATAAACAAAATGAGAAAAGAAAAAGGGAGATTTTTAGACGAGACCCTTCATTGGAAGACCAGGCAAAACAAGGAAATTTATTTGAGTGATTCCTGCCAATCTATTTATGATGGCAATGGAAAGGAAGTCGGTGTGAGAGGGGTTTTGGTGGAAGTCTGGTATCGAAAGAGTTTCGATGAGATGAATGAAGGGATCTATTTAATCGGCTCAGATCACGAGACTATTGCTAAAGTTAATCATGCGGTAGCAAGAATGTTTGGGTACAATCATCCGGAAGAGCTTGAAGGACTGAAGATTAATAAATTTTACAAAAATCCGGAGGACATAAAGAAATTTAGAGACATGCTTTTTAGTGAAGGGAGATTAGAAAACTATCCCATTGAAATGGTTAAAAAAGATAGAGAAGAATTTGTAATATCCGTAAATGCCAGTCTGATAAAAGACGAAGATGGCAAAATTATAGGCAGGGAAGGCACATTTAGAGAAATTACAGAGGAATATAAAATTCGTAAGATACTGGAAGATATGCCCACAGGGGCCTACCAGGTTAAAAGGAAAGACGGTAAAGATCGCTTATCCTATTGTAATAAAGCATTTGCAGAAATGTTCGGATATTCCACGGAAGAGGTTATCGAAAAGGAAGCCAGGGTGTTTCATGCCGATGAAATTGTCCTGAATAAATTTAAGAATAAACTCAAGCAAGCCGATGAAAAAGGGGGTTCTTTGCTGGATTACAGGCTCCATGTTAAAAAAAAGACAGGTGAGCGTTTCTGGGTTGATATAGACAGCCAGATGTTAAAGGATCATAAAGGAAGTATTATCGGGAGACAGGGCACGCTGAGAGATGTTACCATTAAGGCCCAATTGGAGTATATAATAAGACGCAGAGAAGATATTCAGAGATTTTCCCATCGATTTATGGCCCCGATAATGAGTATAAAATCTTCATCCGATACGCTTGCTGAAGAAGTGAGAGAATCAATTAAGGGGAAACCATTAGAAGACAGCAGCAAAGTTCTAAAGGAATCGCAAGGGGATGCTTTTTATTTGTTAAAAACAATAAAAAATCTATCAAAGGAGTTTCTTAATATCCTGGAAGAACTGATCAAATCAAAAGAAGGAAACATCATATCCCAATTAAGTCAATTTACTCAAGAATTAAGGGAATATTCCAATGAGTATAGAATAGACGACATAATCGAACTGAGAGAAACTCATCGAAAGATCAAAAATTGTCTAACCGGAAATTTCGCATCAAAGCCAAACAATCAAGCGACTCGAGAAGATTTCAGGCAGGTCCTGGATTACATTGAAATGTTAGACAAATTTTATATCCTGTACATCGTTCAAACGATTACCAACACTTCAAAGATCGCCTACACCGAGGTGGAAAACTTGAGGAGTTATCTTTCGGGATGGGACCAGGATAAAAAGAGAAGGAACGAGCCTTATAAGTATAGACGTGTAAACCTTTCTGAATGCATAAAAGAAGTTGTTAATATTTACCAGATATATGCATTTGAAAAAGGAATTTCCACAGATATATCAGTAGACCCTTTTCTCAGGATTGCGGTATCCAGGGAAGACTTCTTAAAGATGCTGCATAACCTGGTTCAAAATGCAGTAAAGTACTCTTACACCAGGAGAGGAAATATTCGCATCCGGGTCGAGAAGTTTGCAAAAAATATAGAGATAGAAATCGAAAATTACGGGGTGGGTATACTTCCTGACGAGATTGAATCCGGTAAAATATATGAATATGGCTACCGGGGAAAACTTTCATATGATTGGAACAGGACCGGTTCGGGAATCGGACTTTCAGAAGCCCTGAAAATAGCAAAAAAACATGGAGGAAATATATCGATAACAAGCAAACCTGTTGAAGACCCAAAAGGAGAGGAGAAGAAACCATATCTCACCAGGGTAAAGGTTAGATTACCCAGGTACCATGACTAAAAGGAGGAACGTATGAGAAAAATTCTCTGGATAGAAGATGAAGGGAAAATCGAGCTTATCCAGTATAAAACCCCGCTGGTGCGGGGGGGGTACTCTGTGGATATCGCATCCAATGCGACAGAGGCGGTTCAATTTCTCAGGGAGAAAGAATATGATGCCCTCATCTTCGATTTGATTATTCCCTGTGGAGATGAATTTGAAACAGAGGAATACTACGTTGGTCTTGAGTTGTTGAGGCGGTTGATAAAAAATGAAATTAAGGATGTACGCAAGAAGTATAATCCTGCGAGAATTATGGTTTTTACAGTCATCAACGCCCCTGATGTTGAAGAAGAAATTAGAGAGCTTGGTGTCAAGACCATATTGGGTAAACGGCTTAACGAATTGTCTGATCTAAAAAATTGCGTTGATGAGTTATTAAAAGAGAAAGAATAGGAAATGGTGAACCATGGAGCAACGTGATATTTCCGCTGAAAAGAAAAAAGTGAAACGGTTTTTTGTCTCGAGATCTTTGATTATAATCGTTTTTTTGGTCTTATATTGCTTCTTCGCATCTCTATATGTCTTCAACTCTGAACATCCTTTGTGGGATGAGAAAGTACAGGCCAATATCCTCCTTTTCCTGCCGGCGGTATTGGTTGCTATTACCGCCCGTATTTTTGCAATCCCTGAAGCAGCGGGTATTAAAGAATATCCTGGATTCAATAGAAAAATTAAGGCAATGTACTTATCATGGCTGGCACTAAATATTATATTCCCGTTCTTACCATTAATAGGAATTATTCCACTAACTGTAACCGTGTTTAAACTTTGTATTGTCCTGTTCGTTACTTCTTTAATTATACTGACAGCCTACGTTCTGATCGTCCATTCGAAGATATACAATGTGTTGATACGAATATTCAATTTCTCTGTGTTTCAGTTCATCCGGGGCAGCAGAAATACTAACAATAAAACCCCTGACAGGATAAACAAAATGGTCTATTATATGAGGCGGTTAATCATTCATTCAATTCATGAACACGATGACAGAACATTTTATACCGGCCTTAACAAAATCGATGCCCTGGGAAAAACCATATTAGACGTACCAGATCTTGACCTTAAGTTTCTTAACAGCTTTTTTAAGAACACAATCGTCAATTACCGGCACATCGCAGCGGAATGTATAAAATCCAGGTTGGAAGATTACCTGAGGGATACATTTTCAAAAATAGCCGGTTTGATCAAATATGGAATCGATTTTACGAATAAAAATACAGCAGAAATAGACTATCCCATCGCTGTTATTGAATTGTCAAAGGTAGGCATGATGAGCCTTGAAAACAATATGCATTCCATTGGCAGTGATATCATCGATTCCCTGGAACAAATAGGAAATAAGTCCCTGGGAGGCAATTTAGATCACCCCCCTACAATGGAAGTATTAAGAGCCCTTCAAGAAATCGGTGAAGAATGTGCCAGGAGAAAATTAGAAAATCTTTGCCTGGAAGCACTGATAAAAATTGAGTGGTTGGGGGTAGAAGCACAGGATAAATCCGAATCCGTTTCCGATCTCAAAAGGAAAGAAGACCTTAAAAAGGTTTTTCAAAACGCTTTAAAATCTCATTGGATTGTTTCTGCTTTCCTGTTTAAAAGTATACCCGAAACAAAGGAGGGGCTTAGAGATGCAAAAGCAAGGCTAGAAGACGTGTTCAATAATGATTATTTGGATGCCTATGACCAGGCATTAAAAGAAATGGACCTAATGTCATATGTCGGCAAGAAGATACTCATGGATTATAAAAAAGTTATCACCAGAAGAGGGCGATTACCGAGGATTAAGGCCAATTGAAAATTTAGTTGAGTGAGTTGAGTGCTCCACTTTTTTTTGCCACAGAGGGCACAGAGGAGAAGAGAAGAAGGTGAGAGGATAAGTTTAAGGGTTCCCCAAACGTTTGAAGTAACAGCACTCTTTTCGATTGATATAAATTCCAAAAGAGTTTTCCCCTTTCATTGAATGCACGCAGCTTATTATCCATCTTATTGAAGAACTTGTTGAAAATTGGCTCTTTAGGTTTTATTGGTTTTTTATATGTTACAACGGCTGTTTTCTCCTCTTGCGTAGGAGTAGGCGATTTCATAGATTATGAAGGGGATGGGGCTTCTCCAGTGGGAGAAGGCGATTTCTATGGTTGCAAATGAGGAAGAATGTTGCCGGTTAGAATTCTGTCAAGTAATTGTACAAACTGTGCTCCACTGGAAATACGTTTCTCTCTCTCTTTGGCCATCATACTGTCAATTAACGGCTGGTATCGGCTCAATTCTTCCGGAAGCCCGGGCACTGGTTTTTCAATGTGTTGAAGGGCAATTGAAATGGATGAGTCTCCTTCGTAAGGTTTTTTACCGGTTAGCATCTCGAAAAAAACGACTCCTAAGGAATAAATATCACTTCTGCCATCTATGTCTAATAAAGCTTTGCACTGCTCCGGGCTCATATAATGAGAGGTGCCCAGGATAACACCTTCTTTGATGACTCGTTCCGAGGTGTCAAGTACGTGGGAAATACCAAAGTCAACCAGGACCGGGGTACTGTCCTGCTTGAACATGATGTTATCGGGTTTGATATCTCGATGAAAAACTCCCCTGAAATGGGCGTAATCCAATGCTTTCATGATGGCTTCCACAATGTCCAGTGCCATTGGCGGGTGCATTTTACCTTGCGGAGAGAGCTTCATCCGGTCTTTTAACGATTCTTCCAGGTATTCCATGACAATGTAGTGATATTTACCCACATTGCCGGTATCAAAGATTTGAACGATATTGGAATGGGAGAGCATGGCCGCGGTCCTGGCTTCCCTATCAAAACGGGCGGCCGTTTCCTTACTTTTCAACAAGGACGGCTCCAGGACTTTAATGGCAACTTTTCGGTCTAATTTTTCCTGGATGCCAAGGTATACGGCTGCCACGCCGCCTTCGCCCAATTTTTCTATAATTTTGTATCCGGGTATCTCGGGAAAAGCAACCATATCTTTCTCCTTTTGTTGTAAAGAATAATTATTTGTATCCTCATTTTGCCGGCAACCTTATAATTTGGTATCAATGTCCCCAATGGTTTCAAAAATGTGAACTGTTTGTTGCACATCATCAAGTGTTTTCCAGGAAATAACTTCAATTTGTTCCATGCCTTTTTTTTTATTTTGGAATTATGGATTAAATAATCTTTCCCTGTCAAATTAATTATGAACCATTTCTTGTATTTCATTGTGCAGGCATTTCTTGTTCAAAGGTTCTTTTGGACTTCCTGATTTTGTTGATTATATTCATTGTCACTGGATTTTGTTGAGAAGTAGGGGGACCAGGAATGGGGCTGGTGAAAATTTTGTCAAGCAATTTTATGAATCCCGTACTGTCCTTGAGGCGCTGCTCTCTATCTTTAGCCATCATTTTATCGATCAATGGCTGATAGTGATTTAATTCCCGTGGCAGCCGCGGTACTGGTTCCTGAATATGCATAAGAGCCACTGAAATTGCAGATTCTCCCTCATAGGGTTTTCTACCGGTGAACATCTCAAAAAGAACTACTCCTAAAGAATAAATATCACTCCGTCCATCTATATATTTTTTACCTACGGCCTGTTCCGGACTCATGTAGTACACAGTCCCCAGACTCTGGCCGCTCCGAGTTAAGTGGTCAGGAGAATCAAGTACCCTTGCAATACCAAAGTCCACCAATACCGGGGTACCATCCTGTCTAAACATGATGTTATCCGGCTTGATATCTCTATGAAAAACGCCTCTGAAATGTGCGTAATCCAATGCCTTTATAATCTCTTCACAAATGTCCAGTGCTATTTCCGGGTGTAATTTACCTCCGGTGGCTCGTTTTATCCGGTCTCCTAGCGATTCTTCCAGGTACTCCATGATAATGTAGTGATAATCGCCAATCCTACCGGTATCGATAATCTGGATGATATTGGAATGGGACAGCATGGCTGCTGTTTTTGCTTCTTTTTCAAAACGTTTGGCAGTCACGTTGTTTTTTAAAAGGGATGGCTCCAGTACTTTTATGGCTACTTTCCGATTCAAATTCTCCTGGATCGCCAGGTAAACGGTTGCCATACCTCCTTCACCCAATTTACTCACGACTTTGTAACCATTAATCTCAGGAAAATCACCCATATTTTTCTCCTATTTTTGCTTGTCAACTTTTTCTCTGAAAAATATAATTTTTTTTATATAATCCAATATAATCATTTTTTACTTTTTTGGAATTTCATCGCATTTTATATACCACCTTTAGTAGTATAAAAGCACTTTTTTTTCAACCAAATTTTTTTCTTTTCCTGTTGTATGGCGCGGTTTATCATTTTTTTTCTCCCCCCCTGCGCCCCCCGAGCCCTCCGTTAAACTTTGCCTGACACCTTTTTTCCTCCTTTTTTCCTTTTTTTCCGACCTTTTCCACCTCTTTTACAAATACTACCACACGAGTGTGGCTGCTTTTGGTGAATTTTGTCTGGAACCATTTATCCAGTGGGGGAGAGTACACAGTATTCTCCTGGATTCGATGGGGGGCTATTTCGTATTCATCCACCTCCCTGATAAAATCGCTAAAAATCATGTTTACGGTTTTTTCATTGGCCTGGAGCTTGAATTTTCCTACTTCCCACCTGGGGGACCCGGATTGGCTGTCTTCGACACGTGAGAGCTCGAAAAAATAGGTTTTAGATTTTTTCAAAGGCTCGGGCAGCTCAGGAAGGTCCTCCTTTGACTCGGTTTTTTCTTTTCCTTTTGATTCTTTTCCCAGGTTCAATTGTATATTCCGATATTCATTGATTTTATCCCGGAATTGAGACTTGGCTGTGGTCAGGGCACCCCGAAAGTACTCTTGAATCTCGGGGATAAAGGCCAATTGGGCGATCTCCTCGACCATCTCGATCCTGCCGGTATCCCCCCCCAATCGTATGGTGTCATTATTTACTTTTTCATCTGTATCTTTTGATCCGGTCATGCTCTTCTCCGCATGTAGAAATGTTTATGCCGGCAGTAAGAATCCAACCCGATTAAAGGGGGGGGCGGTTCATCCGATATAAATTTGCCTATTCGGTTTTTGGATGATGCTGCTGTTTTTTCCGTGTAAAAACGGACAGTGATGTTGTTTGTTTTGCTCATTTTGTTATAACCTCCTTTTTTTATGGTTTTTGGCTGCAGGTTTATATTATTGCCGGGATAAGGAAGCAGTGAAAGGTTTTTGATGTTTAACCGATCGATTATTTGATATCTTTTCATTTCACCATCTCCCTTACATTTATAAAATACAACGTTATGCTTACCCAACTATTAATAGTATAAAAGCAGTTTTTTTTCAACAGGATTTTTTTCCTTTCCTGTTGTATGGCGCGGCTTATCATTTTTTTCTACCCCCCCGGGTATCCGTTTGTTCCCGGTCTTTATTTTTCTTACGGTGCTCCTCGATCTGGCGCCGGTATTTTTGTTTAACCGCGTCAAATGTGCTGGAAAAATAACTCTCGACATCCGGGATATGAGAAAGGTCACCGATCTCTTCAACCAGTTTCATTTCTTTTTTGCCTCTCAGCAGGGCTTCCAGGTTCGCTGTCCGGTGTGGTGATAACGCACCGGTGTTTTGTTTCGCTGTTCTTTTTGTTGGAGTTTTGCCGGGCTTCATTTGCTGTTCCTCTTTCCTGGAATTTCCTGGAGTGCATAGACCGTCTGCGTGTCGCTTTCCATAATAATATCCGCAATATCTTCTTTTTCAGAGGGCCTTTTCAGGATGGTCGATTCTGCTTTTTCTATTGCGTCGATCGCTTCTCCAGTGCTTTGATAGCGATTGTTCCTATCCTTTTCCAGGCATTTTTGTATAATTTTTTTGATTTCCACCGGCACAAAGCTCCCGATCTTTTCAAAGGGTACGGGTGCTTCCAGGTGCTTTTTCAGGATATCCACGCCTTTAAACGGCACTGTCCCGGTGACCATGTAGAATATGGTAATCCCGATAGAATAGATATCGGCCCGCTCATCGATTTCTTTTCCCCGAATTTGTTCTGGGGATATGTATAAAGTGGTACCGAACAAGGGACCGCTGTCTTCTTTTACATACTGCTTCCTGATGCTGGATAGACCGAAATCGACGATCTTCACTTCCCTATTTTGGGTTATCATGATGTTCTGGGGTTTTATGTCCCCATGAATAACAGACCTGGAATGTGCATATTGGAATTCTTTCAGGACCTGTTTAATAATATATGTATAGAGGTAAATTCTTTTTGATTGTTTATTTTGGTTAACAGGTCTTCTCCTTCGATGAACTCCATGACGATAAAATGCTGGTTGCCGACTTTTCCGGTTAAATTTTGCATGACACCTTTTTTTTGACACCTTTTTTCTCTGCCAGGAGGATCAGGATTAATTTATCGATCTGGATTAAATCCGAGGAGAACATATAAACATCATCCATGATATAGTCCTCATAGGAGACGTNNTAGGAGACGTCGAACAGTTGGTTAATGTCCTCGTAGAAGATGGTTCTCCGGTCTTCTACTTTTTCTGATGTTTATCCACTTTTTCAACCAGTTGTTTGCAAAAAAATTGGAGTAGATTGGGATGGCAGGCGGTATATTCCTATATAAGGTTTATATTTTCCAGGCTTTTGTAATGAACACCAATACTTTCCATCGGTTTTGTCGTTAAATCCGATTCTGCTTCATTATAACAATGGAATCAATACAATTTCTTCACAAAAATTGTACATGGGATTTTCTATATCTCGTTTTTGGTGGTACAGATGTAAACCGTATTTTGAGGGTGATTATCTTTTATTTTTAACAGTAGGGAGATTTTCCCGATTTTCCTTGCGCCAACAACGCGGTTCATAATGTCATTACGGCCGTAGAAGACAGTGGCAGTGGGGCCGGCGGTTTCATCGGTGGTATTCTTGCCTTTTACTTTTTCTTCAGGGCTTGTTGAGATTCTTGCCTGTCGGCATTGGTTTTTTGTATAGATGATGATTTATGCGGCTGTGCCTTTTTTATTTTTCATTTGGAAGCCTTTCACCTGGACATCTCCAACATTACCATATAGAGAAATAAAGCTTTTCTGACTTCTTCCCTTTCTTCCATTAGTTGATGCATTTTCTGGTACATTTCTTCTTTATCGATGCTGGGCCAATTGGCAGCCAATATTTCCATTGGGGAGATGTCTTTTAAGGTATGCTTACCTTCATCTTTTTCAATTTCTTTAACAAAACCTACCACGCGAGTATCGCTGCTTTTAGTAAAATTAATTTGGAATGATCTGCCCAGGTCAGGTAAATCAACAATTTCAGTCTGGATTTGATTGGGGTCTGGTTCGTATTCATCAATTTTTTCTGAGAAGTTGGAAAATATTTTGTCTACAATATCCTTTCCTGCTTCGAATTTTATTTTCTCCAACTCCCATTTCCCGAATTCGCGATTCGGGGCTTTGAATCGACTTAACTCGAAAAAATAGGTTTTACTTTTTGAGAGATTCATTTAACCTCCAAAGATTATATCCTCTTTTCTGCCTTCAGATTGGCTTTTGAAAAAGTCCCCTATTCCTGGGGTTTCAACCAATTTTTCAGAATTTTTAAAACCTCTCATTGTTAAAACCTCTCCATTTATTTTTTTGGTATTCATTTTGACCTCCTTATTGATGACTGAGTGCGGCTGTCTCCCAGTCTGCTTTGAGCATCAAATGGAAGCACTGTTAGTCTGTTCATCGCCGTTTTCTCCTCAAAGTGCTTGTCAAAATATCACAAGATAGAAGTTTATTGTATTGTTCAATAAGTTTCATTTTTTCTTTCTATCTTCGACATATTGATATCTCTAGTATACCACCAAAAACGGACAATTTCAACATATTAAGGCAAAAAAATAAAATTTTTTTTTAACTACTTTGTTGGTCCAGCAGGATGAATCCGTTTAACATTGGCTATTGAGGCCATTGGGCAAATTTCTTCCTGTTCCTAATCACATAAAACTCGCTAGACGCTCCATGTTTTGCTTTTTCATCATCCGGAGGAAGAGGCGGGGGTGATGGCTCGAAAGGGCTATCAACTCCATTGTTATAGACAGTCGGTGACACCTCCATGTTGAGCATTAATGGTACTACCACTCCCAAAAACGCTTTCCAAACCGCATTTTTTTTTTGAAACTCTCATAGTTAAAACCTCTCCATTTAATTTTTTTTTGTTGTTTTTTGATCTAGTGGAAGAATGTGACAGGCAAAATTTAATTGGATGTAAAAAGGCGCAGGGAATTTTTTGAAGTCATGTCCTGATTTCCTGCTTTTCCTGAACAAGGCGGAATTGCCTGAGATTGAAGAGCTGGATTTTGCTGCACTGAATTTGAATCTGAATAATATTAAGCAAAACGATAGGGAGAAGAGAAAAGGAAGGATTTCGAGAACTGGAAAGAAAAAAGGTAGATCAAATCGTTAATTACAATCAATACGGGATATATGGGTTACGATTATATTTTATGCCGTGCCCGATGAGTACACTGTTTTACAATCGGAGCCACTTTACCGAATTGACGTGCCGCATCGATTCAGGAGAAAAGCTGACCATCTATGGGTTGTTCAAAGGAAAGAAGATTTTTGAGGAGAAGCCGGGGAAATTGCTGGATTTCTCCGGCATTATCCTCATTTTGGGAAGCTTTACGGCGTTATTTTACGGCTTTAATGCTTTCCGGCACACGGAGTATATTAAATCTCTTGCCAGCATGCACGGTCACCAGCAAATCTTTCTCTACATCTTGCTGTCATGTCATTCATACCTGGCACCTTTTTTTCCCATTGGAACTGGCTTTCTATTTTTCTGATCCAGGTGATTTACCAGGAGGCAGCAGATTAATTGTTGAAAATATAAATTTTTACCGATCTAAATACAACCGATAATAGTCGAGATTCGGAGTAGATTTCCAAGAATTAACAGTACCTTT
>WVZO01000474.1 GCA_011772425.1 Candidatus Aminicenantota bacterium | reverse complement strand
GAAATTGTTTGCTAAAATGATAAATAAATAAGTAAATCATAAAAATACGGAGGAAATATGAAAAGAATCGTTTGTATGATGGTTGTGTTTTTTGTTTTTATCAGTTTACCCCTATTTTCAGAGCAGGATGATTCATGGAAAAAGGACAGGCCAGTTCTAAAAGAAGGTGGGGGGTTCTGGTATGCTTATATGGATTTTAAAGGACCTTATTCACTGATTAGAGAAAAGGCCAGAATTTTTACCCAGGAATTCAGGAATCAGGGTATAAAAGCTGAGGGTGATATTCTTGTGGCTTATTACAATTCTCCCCGTGAGAACAAGCCGGAAGACCTGGAGTGGGGCGTGGCTCTTCCCATGGACAAAGATGCCGATGTTAAACCCCCTTTAAAGAAAACAGAATTTAAAAAAGCCCAATCAGTAGTGATTATGCATCGGGGGCCTATTGAAAAAATCCAGGAATCCAACGACAAAGTTAAAAAGTATATCGATGACAACGGGTATAAGATGGTATGGCCGGCTTATGAGATATTTCACCATAAGCCCGAAAGCGTGGAGATCATCCATCCGGTAGTTAAGAAGTAAGAAGTAAGAGATAGGAGACTCTGGCTGGAAGTGCGGTAATTATAATTGCTGCTGGAATTGTGGGGTTGTTGAAGTGTGAATACAGTTTGGTATATAATTTGTCCTTGCTGTATTATGTTATTTCGCAAACAAAAAAATTCTATTGATTGATATGAGGTTGAAATGAAACTTTTTAAAGTAATTTTAGTTAGTTTGTATGTGTTGTTAATGGTTTCTCCGGTGTTGTACGGAGGTGATATCGGGGAGTCATCCAGTGAAAGTCAGGGTAAAGGGACACGGGAAGACCCTTATATTCTTCCCCAGGCCGTGTCAAAAATAAAGGTTGACGGCAAATTTGACGAAGGAGAATGGGCGAATACGCTTAAATTGGATATCGCTTACGAGACCTGGCCCAGGGAAAATACGCCGGCCCCGGTGAAGACCGAGTGCTATATGGCTTACACGAAGTCCTATCTTTATGTTGGATTTCGCGCCTTTGATCCGAAGCCGTCGAAGATTCGCGCCTATTATTTTGACCGGGATAAGATTTTCTACGATGACATGGTCATCATATTTTTGGATACCTTTAACGATGAGCGCCGGGCCTATGGATTCAGGAGCAACCCGTTGGGTGTCCAGTTTGATGACATCCGGTCGCGGACCGGTGCTTCCCTTGCCTGGGATGCAATCTATAACTCGGTAGGAAAAATCTATGATTGGGGATACATTGTCGAGATGGCAATTCCCTTTAACCAGCTCCGGTTCCAACGCACCAAAGAGGACCAGGTATGGGGGATCAATGTCAGGCGTATTTATCCACGAGACGCGTTGTTTCACCTGGATCATATTAAAATTGACCGTAACAACGGTTGTCTTATCTGTCAATATGTTAAGCTCAAAGGTTTCAAGGGGGCCAGTCCGGGCCGCAATATCGAGATAGTACCGACGCTTACCTGGCACCATACGGACCAGCGGGACGATATGCCGGAGGGCGAGATGACGAAGTTGAGCGAAAAAGCAGAAGGAGGGTTTACGGTTCGCTGGGGATTCACCCCCAATATGACGTTGAGCGGAACCATCAACCCGGACTTCTCGCAAGTGGAAGCGGATTCGCTGCAGTTGGACATCAACCAGCCCTTTGCCCTTTTTTACCCGGAACGGCGGCCATTTTTTTATGAAGGTTCGGAGTTTTTCAGTACCAATTTCAATGCCCTGTATACCCGTACGATGCGTGACCCGGCATGGGGGCTCAAAGTAACCGGGAAGGAAGGCCGGCACACCCTGGGGGCCTACGCGGTCCGGGATGAGCTCACTAACCTGATCTTCCCGGGCAGCCATGGGTCGCTCTCCACGTCGCTGGATGCGGCCAATACCTCTTCTGTTTTCCGTTATAAGTATGATTTCGGCAGGAATTATACGGTAGGCGCATTGGTGACGGACCGTGAAGGGGATGACTATTTCAACCGGGTGTTTGGCGTGGATGGCGATTTTCAGTTTACCCGTAAAGACCTCTTGCGATTCCAATTTATCGGGTCCAGCACCCGGTACCCTGATGAAGTGGTGAACAACCCCTTGTTTAACCAGGGAGAGGGAGAGTTTGGCGGTTCTGCTCTCGATCTTTTATACATCCGCGATACCCGGCATTGGGATATTGTACTCCAGTACCAGGACATCACCGAAGGTTTTCGGGCAGACCTGGGGTATATGCCGCAGGTGAATTTCCGTAGAGCTTCGGTAAACACCGGTTATGCCTGGATTGGAAAGAAAAAGTCCTGGTACAGGCAATTGGTCTTAGGCGGCCAATACACCTATATGGAAGACCAGCAGGGCGGCCTGATCAACAGTGGTGGAAGCATCAGTCTTACCTATGACGGGCCGCTTCAATCGACAGTTCTCTTCGAGGTGAGACAAAAGCGCGAAACGCTGCTGGGGCAGGAATTCGACCAGTTTCAAGTTGTTTTCTACGGCGGCATGAAGCCCATCGGTAACCTTGAATTCGACTTTAACGGGGTATTCGGTGACCGCATCGATTATGACAATGTACGACTCGGCAAACGTGTCACCCTTGTCCCGGCAATTACCTTAAAACCCAATAGACACATGCGATTGCTGTTGAGTCATACCTTTGAGCAATTAAACGTGGACAATGCCCGGCTTTACACAGCCAACATCAGCCAGTTGACCGGTGTCTACCATTTCAATGTACGAACCTTTCTTCGTGCTATTTTGCAATATGTCGACTACGATTTCAATGTCGATAACTACCTGTTCCCCAAGATCCCGGAGATCAAGAGCATGTATACCCAGTTCCTCTTTTCCTATGAAATCAACCCCCGTACCGTTCTCTTCCTGGGTTATAACGACAGTTACCTGGGACGGTGGAATTATGACCTGACCCGGAAGAATCGAACCTTCTTTGTGAAAGTAAGTTACGCCTGGTCATTATAGTAATCCGTAATTATACGTTAATTAAGTAATAAGGAAAAAAAGAAGACAAAAAAAGAGGGGGATTATACCGGTTCTTTTAATCCTGGATTTTGGTATGGATTGTGGCTTTTTCTTTAAGAAGTCTTTACCGGAGAAGGAGGAGCAATGATGGATGTGTTACAACGTTTATCAAGATTATCTCCCGGGCAGCGTAGACTCCTTGAGCGAAACCTGGAACGGCAGGGCATCGATATTTCCCGGATATCATCCGGCTCTTCTAAAACACAGACCTTAAAGAAAATAGAAGCGGTAGAAGAAAAAGAATACTATTCATTATCCTCATCACAAAAAAGGATCTACATTTTAAACCTTTTTATGGAATACACTCTCTCACTGTTATACCAGGTTGATGGGCACCTGGAGCCGCATCGGTTCCAGGAGATATTTGAGAAATTAACGGCAAGGCACGAGAGTTTGCGTACGTCTTTTGTGACAGTGGCTGGAGAGCCTGTTCAACGGGTCCATGATACCGTGGATTTTGAAATCGAGTATTATGATTTAAACAAAGAGGACACAGGGTCCCCTATGGAACGCTTCGTTCATCCCTTTGATCTATCCCGGGCACCGCTGATCCAGGTGGTATTGATAAAATTATCCGAGGTCCGGCATCTCTTTTTAATGAATATGCATCATCTCATATCGGACGGCGTATCCAGGGGCATCCTCACCAGGGAATTCATCCGTTTATATAGAGGAGAGAAACTCCCTGAACTCACGGTCAGGTACAGGGATTTTTCCTTATGGCAAAACCGGGTGTTTAACCGGGAAAGAGCAGATTACCGGAAGCAGGAGACCTTCTGGCTGGATCGATTTGGAGGAGAAATACCCGTATTGAATATGCCCACCGATTATCCCCGGCCCACGATGCAGAGGTTTGAGAGCCGTAAACTCGGTTTTGCCATTGAAGCGGAGTTGTTCGGGGTATTAAAAGAATTTGCCATAACCCAAGGTGCAAGTTTCTACATGGTGCTGCTGGCTGTGTGCAGTACCCTGTTGTTTCGATATACGGACCAGGAGGATATCGTAATCGGAACGATAACCGCGGGCCGGGAACAAGGGAAACTCCAGGAGCTCGTCGGTGTTTTTATCAATCCCCTTGCCATGAGAAATTTTCCCACCGCGCATAAAACCTTTGCGGATTTTTTAAGAGAATTAAAACAGGATACACTGGCAGCCTATGAAAACCAGTCATACCCCTTTGGTGATTTATTGGAAAAAGTGGTGGAAAAAAAGGATTTCAGCAGGAATCCGTTGTTTGATGTCTTGTTCGTTTATCGAAATCTCGATATAGATAACCTGGATGTAGAGGGCCTGCGGTTTTCGTTGTACGAACCGGAGCATAAAAGCGACGGTCATGCCCAGCAAGACATAACGTTCTGGGCCGTGGAAGAGGAAGGCCGCATCCGCATTGACCTGGAGTACTGTACCGCCTTATTTAAACAGGAGACAATGGAACGGTTTTTCGGGCATTTTATAAACATTTTGAGAGGAGCAGCAGATCCGGGATTAAAATTGCCTGAAATAGAGATGATGAGCCGGGAAGAGAAGCAGCAGGTATTAAGGCAGTTCAATCGTACCGAAGTCTCTTTTCCTGGGGGAAAGCTGATTCATACATTATTTGAGGATCAGGTGGAACGAAGGCCGGATAGAATTGCCGTGGTGGGAAAGGAGCGCAAGGATGATGGCGGGGGTGACTCTAGACCCGGATTCCAATACCTGACATACCGGGAATTGAGCGAAAGATCGAATCGATTGGCCGGGTTATTAAAGTCGGAAGGCGTCAGCCCCAATACCATTGTGGGGGTTATGTTAGAGCGCTCCACGGAAATATTTATCGCTGTGCTGGGAGTTTTAAAGGCTGGGGCGGCATATTTGCCCATCGATCCCTATTACCCGGAGGAGCGCATCGATTATATGTTAAAAGACAGCAATGCTTCGCTTCTGCTCACCGGCCTTGAATTATTGGACGATTGTAAGGGCACCGCATGGGGTGCGGCGCACCCAGCCCATAAAGGTGCCCCTACAATCTCACCTGCAACCTGTAACCTGCACCTGTCACCGGCTTACATCATGTACACCTCCGGTACAACCGGCAGGCCCAGGGGCGTGATGGTGCAGCACGATAGTTTTGTCAATGTTGCTTTTGCCTGGATCCAGGAGTATGGCCTGGCATCGATGGAGGTTAATCTTTTGCAAATGGCCAATTTCTCCTTCGATGTTTTTTCCGGGGATCTTGCCCGGGGGTTATTAAGCGGGGGAAAACTCGTGATATGTCTTGAGGAAGTCATACTGGATTTTCCCTCACTTTATTCCCTGGCGGTAGATCAGAAGATTACGCTTTTTGAGTCCACGCCCTCCTTGATTTTACCGTTTATGGAGTATGTACATGAAAATGGATTGTATATGCGGCATTTACAATTGTTGATTTTAGGTTCGGATGTATGTCCGATGGAAGATTTCAGGAAATTGGTTTTGCACTTTGGGCAGCGGATGCGTATAGTGAATAGTTATGGTCTTACAGAAGCCACCATTGACAGCAGTTATTATGAAGGGAACCTGGAGGGCCTTCCTGCCAGGGGAAATGTTCCCATTGGAAAACCTCTTCCTAACATATTATTTTACATATTGGCCGCCGCAGGTAATATTCAACCAGTGGGAATCCCGGGTGAACTCTATGTGGGGGGAAGGGGGGTGGCACGGGGGTATTTGAACCGGCCGGAATTAACCGCAGAAAAGTTTGTTTTAGCTCACAGTTCATGGCTTAATGCTGATAGGAGGGAGACGAAGGCAAGCATTCCCGGAGAGGTCCCTATGCGCTGTGAGCTGTGGTCTGTGGGCTGCCTCTATAAAACCGGAGACCTGGCGCGGTGGCTTGACCAGGGCAGCGTGGAATTTTTGGGACGAATCGATCATCAAATCAAAATCAGGGGATTCCGGGTGGAATTGGGAGAAATAGAAAACCGGCTGTTAAGTCACCCTGATATAAAAGAAGCCGTTGTGCTGGATAATGAGGATGAGTATGTCAGTAAGTATCTGTGTGCCTATATAGTTACCGGCTCTCCCGGGGGAGCCGCGTTGGAGAAAACGCCCCTTTTAAAAGAGTTACGAGATTATTTGTCCGTCAGGTTACCCGGTTATATGATACCGTCATATTTTGTTGAGATTCAACGAATACCGCTGACGCCCAATGGTAAGATCGACGTCAAGGCGCTGCGCCGGTTGAAGGTCGAACCGGTGGGGACCGGTGTCGATTACACGCCTCCCCGAAATGAAGCTGAGAAAAAAATCAAAGATATATGGACTGAAATATTGAGGGTAGAGAAGATAGGCATCGACGATAATTTTTTCGAACTGGGAGGAGATTCGTTAAAAGCATTGTCCCTGACCTCTAAGATGCATAAAGTGTTTAATACCCGCATCTCTATGGTAAAAGTTTTTGAGGCGCCATCCATCCGGGAGATTGCCGGATTGGTAACCACAGGTGTGGAATCGCCTTATGCAGGCATCCAGGCTGTAGAAGCGAAAGAATATTATGCCTTATCGTCGGTCCAGAAGCGATTATTTGTTTTGAATAATATGGAAGGAATCGATACGTCTTACAATATATCCAATGTAGTCACGATCGCAGGTGAACTGGAGAGAAGCCGCATCTCACATATATTTGCAATGCTGGTTAAGAGGCATGAGAGTCTGCGGACGTCGTTTTGTTTAATCGGAGGGGAACCGGTTCAGAGGATTCATGAGGATGTGAGATTTGAGATTGAAAATTTAGCCGCTAAGAACGCGAAGGAACGCGAAGATATAGTTATGAATTTTATAAGACCGTTTGATTTATCGCGGGCGCCTTTGCTGCGGGTTGGATTGCTAAAAACGGGTGAAAACCGGCACATTCTCATGGCCGATATGCATCACATCATCTCCGACGGCGTATCGATGACGATTATTATCCGGGAGTTTGCATCGTTAAATGGTGGGGACCCGTTACCGGGGCTTCGCATTCAATACAAAGATTTTTCCCGGTGGCAGCGCCGCACGAAATATGAGGAATGGGGAGCATATTCAAAACAAGGAGAATTCTGGAAGAGGCAATTTGAAAGGGGTTTTACTACCCTGGAACTGCCGCTGGATTTTCCCAGGCCCGCAATCCAGGATTTTACAGGTGGGGTGGTAAGATTTGAACTGGGGGAAGAAGACAGCGCAGCACTGGAAGCGATGGCACAGGAACAGGGTACAACCATGTTTATGGTACTGCTGACGATTTACAATATTTTCCTGTTCAAAATAACCGGCCAGGAGGACATTGTAGTTGGCAGTCCGGTGGCGGGCCGCACAAACCCGGACCTGGAAAATGTAGTAGGCATGTTTGTCAATATGCTGCCATTGAGAAATTTTCCCCACGGTGACAAAACGTTTACCCAGTTTTTATTGGAAGTTAAAGAGCGAACACTCCGGTCTTTTGAAAACCAGGAATATCAATATGAAGACCTGGTGGACGCGCTGGCGGTTTACGTCAAACGGGACCTCAGCCGCAACCTGCTCTTTGATGTGGCGTTTGTGCTGCAAAACCAGGCAGACATTGAAATAGAGATGACCGGATTACAACTCCGGTCCCTGGATTATGAAAGAAAAACCTCTAAATTTGATTTGACCCTGGAAATCTTCCCGGTGACACAAAGATTTTTGGTTCACCTGGAGTACGCCTCACAATTGTTTTATGAGGCTACTGTAAAACGGTTTCCAGGATATTTTGTAAAAATTATATCTTCTGTTTTACGTAACCCGGGGCAAAGGATATCGAACATAGATATCACAGCGGATGAGGAGAAAAAGAGAATATTATATGACTTTAACAATACAAAAACCGGGTATCCGAAGGATAGAACAATCCATGAGCTGTTTGAAGAGCAGGTAGAAAGGACGCCTGACGGTGTTGCTGTAGTTGCCAGTTGGCAGTTGGCAGTTGGTAAGGAAAGAAGAACCGTTGAAGTATTGCAATTAACATACAGTGAATTGAATCAAAAGTCCAGTCAATTGGCCCATGTGTTAAGAGAAAAAGGTATTCAAGCGGACAGCATTGTAGGCATCATGGTGGGCCGTTCTATTGAAATGATAATAGGGATATATGGAATATTAAAGGCAGGGGGTGCCTATTTACCCATCGACCTGGAATATCCGCAAGACCGCATCGATTACATGTTGAAGGACAGCAATGTAAAAGTCTTGCTGGCTGCGCCAGCAGCTCAGGTTAAGGTTGAGGTTAAGGTTAAGGAGAAGGAGGAATCTATTGAGTTAATAGATATCTCAAACCTATTATCTTCCTCAACCTCAACCTTAACCTGCCAGGTTAGCTCCACTAACCTGGCTTACGTCATCTACACCTCCGGCACCACCGGGAGACCCAAAGGTGTGATGATCCGGCACCGGTCATTGGTTAACCTTTGCTGTTGGCACGTTCGGAGTTTTGAAGTTACCAAAAGGGACAGGGCCGCCCAGTATGCCAGTTTCAGCTTTGATGCTTCGGTGTGGGAGGTTTTTCCTTACCTGGTGAAAGGGGCCTCTTTGGATATTATTGCTGATGACATGAAGTTTGATATCGAAGCGGTGAATGAATATTTTGAGAAACAGCATATTACCATTGCTTTTTTACCCACCCCGTTTTATGAGCATTTTATGCAGTTAGAGAACCGTTCGCTGCGGGTACTGCTCACCGGTGGGGATAAATTGCGAAATTTCAAACCCAACAATTACCGGTTGTACAACAATTATGGTCCAACAGAGAATGCAGTGGTGACAACATCCTGCCTGGTAGAAGGTTGGGTGGACAACATCCCTATCGGAAGGCCCATCCATAACAACCAAATATACATATTGGATAGGGAGAACTTGCGATTGCAGCCGCTGGGAGTGGCGGGCGAATTGTGTGTATTCGGTGACAGCCTGGCCCGGGGATACCTCAATGACCCGGGATTGACCGCAGAGAAGTTTACTGCGCCCTCCGATTCCCTACGAAGTGGGGTCAGGATCTACCGCACCGGTGACTTGGCGCGGTGGCTGCCGGAGGGGAATATCGAATTCCTGGGTCGAATTGATCACCAGGTCAAAATAAGAGGATTTCGGATAGAATCGGGTGAGATAGAGAGCAGGTTGTTATCGCATGAAAAGGTAAAAGAAGCGGTTGTGACAGCCAGGGATGTAAGCGAAGAAAAAAGAGAGCCTGGTAAAGCAGCAGAGAAATATCTGTGTGCTTACGTGGTCCTGGAAGAAGAAATAAATATTTCGGAATTGAAGGAACATTTAGAGAGGAGTTTGCCAGGTTATATGATTCCTTCGTATTTTATGCAGGTAGAAAGAATACCCTTAACTCCTGGTGGTAAAGTAGACAGGAAGAAATTACCGGATGCGGAAATCATCCCCTGTGAGTCCTATAAAGCCTCGCGAACCAATTTGGAAGAGAAACTGGTAGAGATATGGTCGGAAGTATTAGGAATGGAGAGAGATATTATCGGTATAGATTCCGATTTTTTTGATTTAGGAGGACATTCGATAAAGGCAACCATGCTGGTGTCCAGGATTCATAAAGCTTTAGACGTCAAGTTACTCCTGGAAGAGGTGTTCAAAGGGAGGACCATCAGAAGGTTGGCAGGGTATATAGAAAAAGCGATAAAAGAGAAATATTCGGGCATCGAACCAGTGGAAAGAAAGGATTATTATGAACTCTCTTCGGCTCAGAAGCGGTTGTATTTCCTTCAACAAATGGATGTTGAAAACGTCACTTACAATATTCCTTTTGTTTTACCTCTTGGGAAAGATATCGAAATCTATAAGCTGGAATCCATATTTTTCAAACTCATCGCCCGTCATGAAAGTTTAAGAACTTCCTTTGAAAAAGTGAATGCGGAGGTGTTTCAGCGGATTCATGATCCGGGGGCGATGGAGTTTGCCATTGAATATTACCAGGTTGAGTATAAAGATAAGGTTGAACAGATTATAGATAATTTCATACGGCCCTTTGATTTATCTTGCGCTCCGTTAATCCGGTCAGGTATCATCAGAAATCCTGACGGCAGTCACACATGGATGGTGGATATGCATCATATCGTATCGGATGGGACGTCTCATGTTATTTTGACCCGGGATTTTATGTCCCTTTATAATGGAGAAGAATTAGCACCGCTGAGAATTCAGTATAAGGATTTTTCCCACTGGCAGAATTGTTTATTCGAGAGTGGTGCAATAAAAGCCCAGGAGGATTATTGGCTGACGTTGTATTCGGATATTGGTGAGATTCCTCGTTTGAATTTTCCGGGAGACCATAAACGGCCGAAAGTATTTACCTTTACAGGAAATCAGTACAGTTTTGAGCTGGATAGGGATGATGCGGTAAAGTTCAAGGTAGTAGGCACAGAGATGGGCGGTACACTGTATATGAATACCCTTGCGGCTTTAAATGCTCTTTTTTATAAATACACGGGTCAGGGGGATATCATCATCGGCAGTGCGACGGCCGGTAGGCGTCATGCCGACCTTCAACATATCATCGGTATGTTTGTTAATACGATGGCCATGAGAAACCAGCCGGAAGGAGAAAAAAGTTATCAGTTTTTCTTAAGAGAAGTTATTTCCAACAGTATCCAGGCATTTGAAAACCAGGATGTACAATTTGGGGAATTGGTAGAGAGGCTGGAGCCTGAGAGAGACCTATCCAGGAATCCGCTGTTTGATATATTGATGGTGGTTCAGAACGTTGGTGGAATGGATATAGGAGGAGTTGTGCAGACCTTGGTTGAAGGGCAAGTTCCATATATCCACAGGACTTCTAAGTTTGACATGACATTTTCAGTTGTTGAACGAGGTGAAGATATTCATATTACCATAGAGTATTACACGGGTATATTTAAAGAAGAGACGATACGGCGGTTGACCTCGCATTTTAAGAGAGTTATTCAAGCAGTCACTGCTGATCCTTTTGTTAAATTAAAAGATATTGATATTGTATCGGGAGAAGAGAGAGAGGAGGTTCTCTATACCTTTAACGATACCGCGAGTAATTACCCGGCAGCTAAAACCATCCATGAATTATTTGAAGAACAGGTAGAGAGAGTGCCTGACGGCGTTTCTGTAGTTGGCAGTTGGCAGGGTGCGGCATCCTCAACCGATAAGGTGGGAGTTCGCACGGGTGAGGGGAGCGTTGAAGTAGTGCAATTAACTTACGGGGAATTGAATAGAAGATCGGATCAATTGGCCTGTATGCTTCGGGAAAAAGGAGTTCAGCCGGATACCATTGTGGGTATAATGATAGAGCGTTCTATTGAAATGATGATTGGAATAATTGGAATATTAAAGGCAGGTGGTGCTTATTTACCCATTGATCTCAATTATCCGCAAGACCGCATCGATTATATGTTGAAGGACAGCAATGCCAGGATTTTGGTGAGTGAGGTGAGTGAGGTGAGTGAGGTGAGTGAGGTGAGTGAGGTGAGTAAGGTGAATTGAGCGAAGAGCACCCTACTCACCTTACTCACCCTACTCACCCTCCTCACCTATGCTACGTTATCTACACCTCCGGCACTACCGGTAAGCCCAAAGGGGTTCTCACCACCCATTGGAATGCCGTTCGTGTGGTAAAGAATACCAATTACATTGAATTGACCGAATCGGACCGGATATTACAGTTATCCAATTATGCGTTTGACGGTTCAGTATTTGATATTTACGGTGCCTTATTGAATGGTTCTGCATTGGTGTTGGTAGGGAAGGACCGGTTGATGGCCTTGAACAAGTTGGGGGATTTAATCGAGCGAGAAGCGGTAACGGTATTTTTTGTCACCACAGCCTTGTTCAATGCATTGGTGGACTTGGGAGTTGATTGTTTGGTTGGTATTCGTAAAGTTCTTTTTGGAGGGGAAAAGGTATCGGTTCCCCATTCGAGGAAAGCCCTGGAATATTTGGGTAAGGATAAGATCATTCATGTATATGGCCCTACGGAGACGACGGTATATGCCACTTATTATTTTGTTGATGTCATCGATGAGGTCTGCTCAACCATTCCCATTGGTGGGCCGATATCCAATACCACTGTTTACATATTGGACTGTCATTTACATCCGGTTCCCGTGGGTGCAGCGGGTGAGGTTTATATCGGTGGTGACGGTGTTGCGCGTGGGTATTTGAACAAGCCGGAACTGACCGCAGAGAAATTTGTTCGCTTAACACTTGATACCAAACACTTAACACTTTATAATACTGGTGACTTGGCGCGGTGGCTGCCGACTGGAAATATTGAATTTTCAGGGAGAATCGATCACCAGGTGAAGTTAAGGGGTTTTCGTGTAGAGTTGGGTGAGATTGAAAGTCATTTGGAGAATCATCCGGTCATAAAAGAAACTGTTGTGATTGTCAGGGAGGATAATACCGGGGAGAAACAATTAGGTGCGTATATTGTTTGTGAAGATAAAGTTAGAGAGGCTCCGGGTGTTGAAGAATTGAGGACATTCCTGGCAGAGAGAGTACCGGACTATATGATCCCATCCTATTTTATTCCTTTAGATAAGATACCGCTAACCCCTAATGGCAAAGTGGATCGCAAGGCATTACCAGTGCCGAAAATTCGATCTGAAAAAGGGTATACAGCTCCTCGAACCGAAATGGAAAAGAAATTAGCAGGGATATGGTCAGGGGTTTTGGGACTGGATGGAAGTGAGCCAGACCAGCGATTAATAGGTATCGATGATAATTTTTTCCAGTTGGGAGGGCATTCCATCAAAGCCGCAGTTATGGTGTCTAAGGTTCATAAGATTTTAGACGTGAAGTTACCCCTGGCAGAAGTGTTTAAACGCAGGACCATAAGAGAATTGGCAGGTTATTTGCAGCAGGCGAAAAAGAGCAAATATACCGACATCGAACCGGTAGAAGAGAAGGAATATTATGAACTTTCCTCCGCCCAGAAACGGTTGTATTTTCTTCAGCAGATGAAAGCAAGCAGTATTACTTATAATATTCCTCTTGTGTTACCGATTGAGAAAGATATCGAGATAGATAAGCTGAAATCTGTCTTCAAGAAGCTCATCGAAAGACATGAAAGTTTAAGAACTTCCTTTGAACGGGTGAATGACGAGGCGGTTCAGAGGGTACATGATCCGGGGACGATCGAATTTGTCGTTGAATATTACCCGGTTGAGGATCAGGATAAGGTTGAACAGGTTATAGATCATTTCATACAGCCCTTTGATTTATCACGGGCGCCGTTAATCCGGTCAGGTATCGTCAAAAACCCTGACGGAAGGCGTATCTGGATGGTGGATATGCATCATATCGTATCGGATGGGACATCATATCTCATTTTGACCCGGGATTTTATGTCCCTTTATAATGGAGAAGAATTAGCCCCGCTGAGACTTCAATATAAGGATTTTTGCCGGTGGCAGAATCGTTTGTCCCGGAGTGGTGCAATCAAAGCCCGGGAGGATTATTGGTTGAAGTTGTATACGGATATTGGCGAGATTCCTCGTTTGAATTTTCCGGGAGATCATAAACGGCCTGAGGTATTTACCTTTACAGGAGATCAGTACAGTTTTGAGCTGGACAGGGATGATGCCTTAAAGTTCAAGGCACTGGGTACAGAGATAGGTGGTACCCTGTATATGAATACCCTTGCGGTCTTGAATGCTCTTTTTTATACATACACGGGTCAGACAGATATTATCATCGGTAGTGTGACCGCCGGTAGAGCGCATGCCGATTTACAGGATATAATCGGAATGTTTGTCAATACAGTGACCATGAGAAATCAGCCGGAAGGAGAGAAGAGTTATCGATCTTTTTTAAAAGAATTGATTGCTCGCAGCGTTGAAGCATTCGAAAACCAGGATGTTCAATTTGAGGAATTGGTAAAGAAGTTGGAGCCGCAGAGAGACCTGTCCAGGAATCCGTTGTTTGATGTTTTAATGGTGGTCCAGAACATGGAGGGAGGAAAGCCGGTAGAGGAAGCCGTGCTGCCGGTGGTGGAAGGAGAAATTCCTTATGCTAATAAAACCGCTAAATTTGACATGACATTCTTTGTTGTTGAGCAAGGGGAAGATATTCATATAGATGTATCGTATTATACAGGGATATTTAAGAAAGAAACGATCCGGCGCCTGGCGTCGCACTTTAAACGATTGATTAAAATAGTGGTGGCCGATCCCTTTATAAATTTAAAAGATATCGATATCATATCTGAAGAGGAGAGGCGGGAAATTCTTTTCAGGTTTAATGATACTGTCGTCGAATATCCTGGGGATAAGACCGTGCACCGTCTATTTGAAGAGCAGGCAGAACGGACGCCTGACGGCGTCGGTTTAGTTGGCAAAGGGCATGGATGCATGGATGCATGGATGCATGGGAATATCTGCATTACCTACAGGGAATTGGATAAAAAATCGGATCGGTTGGCCTGTATGTTAAGGGAAAGAGGTGTCCTGGCGGACAATATTGTGGCAATAAAGGTGGAACGGTCTATTGACATGATTATTGGAATTTTAGGGATTTTAAAGGCAGGGGGTGCTTATTTGCCTGTCGATCCCGATTACCCGCAGGAACGTATCCGATACATGTTAAAGGACAGCGGGGTAAAGATTTTATTAACAGGAAATGAGTTGTCCTCGTGGTTATCGTCTGCGCCGGAGGCGTTTTTAAATCTGCCCGAAGGGCGCCTTATTCATCATCCAGGCAATCTTGCCTATGTCCTTTACACTTCCGGTTCCACCGGAGAACCGAAAGCCGCCTTGATCCGGCATGGTAATGTGCATAATCTTATTTGGGGATTAGAGCGGTGCATTTACCGGCAGTATGCCGGGTGTTTAAAGGTGGCGTTCGTTTCTCCTTATTATTTTGATGCATCGGTAAAGCAGATATTTGGTGCTTTGCTTCAGGGGCATTGTTTACATGTTGTCCCGGAGGGAACCCGGGTTGACGGTGAACGTTTGATGGAATATTATGCTGCTCACTGCATCGATATTTCCGACGGTACGCCCACGCACCTGCGGCTGCTGTTGGAGAGCTGCATAACCGATACATTTCCCTTTTTTGTCCGGCATTTTATCATTGGAGGAGAAGCGCTGCCGAACAAAGTGGTGGAGGATTTTTTCCGGCGGTTTGCCGGCAAAACACCCGGGATAACCAATATTTATGGTGTAACCGAATGTGCCGTGGATTCCACTTTTTATGAAATCGGCCGCGGCGGTCTTCCGGCCTATGATACATTTCCTATTGGGAAACCCCTGCCTAATTCATTCATATATATTTTGAACCGGGAGAATAATTTGCAGCCCGTGGGTATTGTGGGAGAATTATGCATTGCAGGTGACGGAGTTGGCAGGGGTTATTTAAACAACCCGGAGTTGACAAAAGAAAAATTCCAAATTCCAAATTCCAAATTACAAACAAATTCCAAATTCCAAATTACAAACGAATCCCAAAACGAAAAATCCTTTAATAAAAAATTTTTGCGGGATCCAGGGGCGGTTTTTATAAAAAGAGCCCCTGGCCGCCGGAGGCAAAAAATCTACAAAACCGGTGACCTGGCCCGGTGGCTGCCGGATGGAAATATCGAATTCCTGGGCAGGATCGACCACCAGGTTAAGATCAGGGGGTACCGGTTGGAACCGGGAGAAATTGAGAGCCGGCTGTTGAGTCATGGGAAGATAAAAAATGCGGTGGTGGTGGCAAAAGTTGATAGAGGTGGGGATTACTTTTTGTGTGCTTATGTGGTGACTGTCCCCGGTTATCAGGACGGTATGACAGAGGAATTGAGAACCTATTTATCCGGTTTCATGCCGGGATACATGGTGCCCGCTTATTTTATTCAACTGGAAAATATCCCCCTGACCCCCAATGGAAAAGTGGACCGCAAGGCCTTGCCGGAGCCGGAATTGAAATCCCGGCCGGCAGGAGAAGACCGTGCTGTACCTTTGGATGCCGTTCAACAAAGATTGGTGGAAATCTGGGCCGGTGTATTGAATATTGAAAAAGAAAATATCGGCATAACCGCCGGGTTTTTCGATATAGGCGGCCATTCTTTAAATGCAACTGTATTGGCGGCCAGGATCCATAAGGAATTCGATGTAAAAATACCGCTGGAACGGATTTTTAACACCCCTACTATCAACGGGTTGTCCGCATATATCCGCAGAACCCAAAGAGAACATCATATTTCCATAGAACCCGCGGAAGAAAAAGAGTATTATCCTCTCTCTTCCGCGCAAAGACGATTGTATGTCCTGCATCAATTGGCATCCGGCAGCGTTTATTATAACATGCCTCATGTGATCGAGATGCAAGAAACCGTAAATAAAGAAACGCTGGAAACAGCTTTTAAAAAACTGATCGCAAGGCATGAGAGTTTAAGAACGTCTTTTGAGACGGTGAATGAGAAACCGGTTCAGAAAATACATAAAACAGTGGATTTTTCAGTCGATTATTACGAGGTTGCTGAAGATGAGATTGAACATATTATCACGAATTTTACTCGTCCCTTTGATTTAAGCAAGGCACCGGTTCTCCGGGTAAATCTTTTAGACACCGGTAATTCGCGCCGGGTGCTCCTGATCGATATGCACCACATCATTACGGACGGCATGTCGCAAGCGATATTGAGGAAGGAATTTACAGTGTTTTATTCGGAGCAGGTAGACGAACTGCCGCCGCTTAAACTTCAATATAAAGATTATTCCGGATGGCTGAACAGCAGCGAACAGAAGGAATTGAGAAAAAAGCAGGAAACGTATTGGTTGAAAGAGTTTGCCTATGATGATGAATTGCCGGTATTGAACCTTCCCACAGATTATCCGCGGCCATTATTGCAGAGTTTCGAAGGGAACTGGGTGCTTTTTGCCTTGAGTGCCCGGGAGATTGGAATTCTCAAGGATATTGCAAAAGAAAATGATGTGACTTTTTATATGATGTTATTGGCAGTATTTAGCGTATTATTTTCAAAACTTTGCGGCCAGGAGGATATTGTATTCGGAACTCCCGTGGCCGCCCGGCGACATGCCGACCTCCAGCATATGATCGGCATGATGGTCAATACGCTCCCCATGAGGAATTATCCTTCCGGGGATAAATCCTTTAAGGAGTTTTTAAAGGAAGTAAAACAACGAACGTTGGATGCCTATGAAAACCAGGAATATCCTTTTGAGGAAATGGTGGACCATATCGCGGTTAACCGTGATACCAGCCGTAATCCGTTGTTTGACGTGTTATTGAATTTATTGAACCGGGAGGAATCCCCGGAAGAGCTCCCGGACATGAATATCCGGGAACAACCTCCATACCGGCATGAAAAAAGAACTTCCCGGTTCGATATGTCCTTTACCGGGGTTGACCTGGGCAGGAGGATTTATTTTAACCTTGAATACAGTACGCGTTTATTTACTGCCGGGACCATTGAGCGACTCATCCAATACCTGAAAAATATCATTTTATCATTACAGTTAAATACAAAGCAGAAGATACTGGATATCGAATATATTACCGGGGAAGAAAAAGAAGCCATTCTCGAGTTTTCTTCGGGGGTAAGAGAAATACCTGCCGTGGAACCGACCGTACACGGGATGTTCGAGGAGAAAGCGGCGCAGGTTCCGGACCACATCGCCCTGGTCTTTAAAAACCAGCATATAGGTTATGGGGAGTTGAACCGGCGTTCCAGCCGGCTGGCCCGGGTGCTGAGGGAGAACGGCGTGGGCACCGGAGCGGTGGTGGGGGTCATGGTGCAGCGTTCCCTGGAAATGATTATTGCCCTGTTGGCGGTTTTGAAAGCCGGGGGCGCCTATGTGCCCATCGACCCGGAATACCCGGAACAACGGATTTTAACCATGCTGGAGGACAGCCGCGCCTCCCTGCTGCTAGCCACGGGGAACCTGGTGGGTCGGTTTTCCGTCACGGCTTTGAAGGGCATGAAAGGAGTAGAACCGGAAGAGGAATTGGTGGTTACGCCAGCGCAAACACAGATCAAAAATTTTGACGCCATTCCTATCCCCGACCGGACATTAATCGATTATGAGAGGTACCACCGGTACATCGGTGAGGCACCTGCCAAAAACACCATTACCATGCAGGCCACGCGGGGATGTCCCTACAATTGTTTGTATTGTCATAAGATCTGGCCCAAAACCCATGTGGCCCGGAGTGCGGGGAACGTCTTCAAAGAAATATCCTATGCCTATGAGGCGGGGGTGCGACGATTTGTGTTTATCGATGATATTTTTAACCTGGATAAAAAGAATGCGGAGCAGCTCCTGGAAACCATTGTCAAAAGCGGGCTGGATATCCGGTTGTTTTTCCCCAATGGTTTCCGTGCCGATATCCTGTCGCGGGATTTTATCGACCTGATGATGGCCGCGGGGACCGTTAACCTGGATGTGGCGTTGGAGTCGGCTTCTCCCCGGATTCAGCGCTTAATCAAGAAGAACCTGAACCTGGAGAAGTTTAAAGAGAATGTTCAGTACATTACCCGGAAGTATCCGCAGGTGATATTGGAAATGGAGATGATGCACGGCTTCCCCACGGAGAGCGAAGAAGAAGCCATGATGACGCTGGATTTTCTCAAGGAATTGCAGTGGGTGCATTTCCCCAATTTGCATGTATTAAAGATTTTCCCCAATACCGATATGTGCCGGTTTGCCATAGAGAGCGGTATTTCCGAAGCAG
>WVZO01000113.1 GCA_011772425.1 Candidatus Aminicenantota bacterium | reverse complement strand
GCTGGATGCGAACCCTGGCATTCACATACAGCCCATCGATATATCGCTGTTTGGCACGGTGAAATTGTTTGACCAGTTCTTCCTCACTTTGGGCATGAAGGTTCGACGGAATATTCACATGGAAAAGAAATGCTCCGATGACTACAATGGCAAGGATTTTTTTCAGGCTTTTGTAATTTTGGTAATGGCAATGCATCATTTTAAATCGTCAGGTCTCCCTTATTTTCCTTATTTTCTTATTTTTCATCTTTGACACACCGGAATCCATGTGTGTCTGTATCGCTGCCGGGAATGCTTTTTTTTATCTTTAAATCTTCTTTGGCGGAAAGAAAACCACCTCCTTTTAGGATGCGCCCTTGTACCCATTCCCAGACATTCCCGGCCATATTCACCACCCCAAAGGGAGACGAAAAGGCTTCAAAACGTTTAACCGGTGCGGTACCGTTAAACCCATCTTTTTCTCTGCCATCATCCCCCAGGCTGTCAAAATTGGCCTGCCAGGTTCCCTCTTCTCCAGGCAAGTCATTACCCCAGGGATAGGTGTTCACCCCCTTGCCGGCGATATACTCCCATTCATCCAGCCGCGGCAGCCGGAAACCATACCGCTGGCAGTATCTTCCCACATCATTGTAAGTAACCACCGCCGGGCACTCATCCGTTTTACAAATAACTTCTCCGCCAGTCCCAGGGGGCAGCGTGATGTTCTCGGCCGCGCAAAACCTCTTGAATAACTCCCAGGATACTTCATATTTATCAATCCAGATTCGTCTCTCCGGGACATATATCATGATATGGTTATTTTGTTCTCCAGGAAATGGAAATTCATAATAGCCCTTTTTATTTTTCTTGATTGAATCATTCCAGTATTTCACCGGCGGCAGTCGTTTATCTGCCTCTTTCAACCGTTCTTGCAAATCCATAAGGTACCTGGAATTGGGAAACTTCCTGGTAAAATCCAAATACCGGGCCAGGTCTGGGCTGTCTTTTATGTCCTGGTAAGCGGCTTCGCCGTGCAATCTTTCATATTCGCCTTTTTTCGCTGCAATAAGTTGGCGAACCTCCTTCATTACATCTTCATCCGCATCTTTTTTTATCTTCTCCGCCATAGTCAACGCTTCGGCTGATTCTTTGAATTGATGGTTNNTCATATTGGTCTTTATTCGCAGCAATGAGTTGGCGTGCCTCCTTTATTACATCTTCAGCCGCATCTTCGAATATCTTCTCTGCCTTAGTCAACGCTTCGTCTGCTTTGTTGAATTGATGGTTTTCTGCATACTTTTTGGCATCATCGATATGTTTCTGGAATTGGTCATCCCTTTGCAGTTCATTATTCAATTGCTCCATTCTCTTTTCCACCCCAGCAATCTTTTCCCTTTCACTGCTGCTTTGTTGGGAAATATTACGGTATTTATTTAAAAATGCCTGGCATCGGTCTATTTTTTCTTTTTTGTCGGCCTCACTATTTAGAAATTCGTTAAGATTCCCAAACGCCTCTTGCATTTCCCGAATTTGTTCTTGTCTCCCGGTGATAGCCTCTTCATCGGTATGCTTTACCGTTATTTGGGGACTTTCTTTTTTTTCTCCCACCTCGGATGTGATAGGTACCTGTTTTTTTCCCTTCTTCTCATCGCCAGCGAAAGGATTCAAAATAAGGATTAATACCAGGGCGATGGTCATGACACCTGCCAGGTAGATGAAGTACCTTGCAGATTTTCTGCCAGTCTTTCCTACCTCCACCGTGGCCTCCATCTCAGGTATGGGGTCACCTTTAATAGCGTTCAATAAATCCCGTGAGCTTCGATACCTTTCACCGGGATTTTTTGCCATGGCTTTGGGTAAAATACGGCTCATCCTTTCCGGTAAGCCGGGATTCTTTTCTCTTACATCCGGTATGGGCCGTTCGCGATGGGCATTCATTAACTCGAGAAAATTACTTCCTTTAAAAGGAGGTTCTCCGGTGAGCATCTCAAACAACACAGCACCAAAGGAATAAATATCTATCCCCGGGCCTACTTTGCTGCTGTCGGTAAATTGTTCAGGGGCCATGTACATGGGAGAACCCAGGAGTGTACCGGTGGTGGTCAGTCGTGTTCCACTGACAATGTCTTTGGCAATCCCGAAATCGATAATTATGGCCTCGCCAGTCTCTTCTTTAATCATTATATTGGATGGTTTCAGATCACGATGGATAATGTTTTTATGGTGAATCGCCTCAAGGGCGCCCAGGACGTTCTGGGATATGCCAATAACCCTGTTCAAATCAAAAGGCGCTTCATTTTTTAATACATTGGCTAACGTTGACCCTTCTATGTAATCCATTATAAAATAGGGGATTTCTATTTCCTGTTCTGTGTCTGCCAGGACACCGGTTTCATGGATTTTAACAATATTGGGATGATCGATTTTTTTATATAACTTGGCCTCGGTGATAAATCGTTTTTTTATTAAGTTAAATTTACTTTTACTGTCTGCGTCCGGGAGGTCTTCTTTTTTAAGTCTTTGCAGCAAATAGTGATAATCCAAAATTTTCAGTGCATGTTCTTTGCCGGAGGTTTTATGTCTGACCAGGTATACATTGGAAAACTCGCCTCCGCCCAGATGCCGCATGTATTCGTACTGATCCCCTAACTTTTTCGCAAAGCTTTTTAATATGTTATCACCGTCCACCATATCAACTATCTCACTTTAACTTTAATTCTATTATATTAATATATTACGTATATTTATGCAAGTGTTAATCTTGACCCCTCAGCAATTCTAATTTTTACCGATTTTCCGGGCGAACACCAGGTTCGCCCCTACGTCTGATGGACCTTTTCGTGCGTTCGTAGGGGTAAACCTTGTGTTTACCCTTGCTTGAAACAGCTACCGGAACTCTACCAGGTACTGGGATGACTTTAACGTACATTCCCCGTGGTACTCGATCTTTTTCGTAAATGACCGAATCATTTTGGTGGTATCAATTTTGTCTTTCCATATGCCCAACTCTTTTGGCGAATGCCGCTCTGTCCATTTGATGAATCGCAGCTCCTCACCCAAAAGCCCCAACGGTTCGTTGGTTCGGCACCGCTGACAGAGAATCCCCCGGAAATCCTTTTTAAACCATGCCTGACGGATATTTTGAGCATAACAATTGTAACACATCTGGGGATTAAACATCATACCCTCAATCCGCAGTACCCATATCAAAAAATAAAGCAGCAGCAGGTTGATTTCAACCCCCTCCTCCCGGTGCGTTAAGATAGTATGCAGCAGCCGGTACAACCGGTCTTCTTTACGGTTAAAGGGAATAAATTTAAAAAAAACATCTGCCACCAGGTAAAAATAGAAAATATTTTGAGGGTCGGATACGATTCTAAAGTAGCTGTGAATGATTTCTCCCTTTGAAATAGTAATGAGTTCACGATTTTCTTGCCAGTAGTAATGGAATTCGCCTTCTGTGAATAATTCAAAAAGGGAGCCGAACCGGTTTCGTACTTTAAGAGAACCCGGAGCCATGGCCCGCAGGATTCCCTTGTCAATGGTTAAGAGGTGAACCAATTGGTCTTGTTCGCTGAAGGGGGAGCTGCCCAATACAAACGCTTGAGTTGAAGCAAGCGGCATGATTCTTTTTATGTGGTTACTTAAGTAACAATAGGGTGGCGAGCCCCAGGAAGCCGAAAAGCCCGATACCATCGGTCAACATGGTCACAATCATACCTGAAGCCAGCGCCGGGTCCAGTTTAAGCCGTTTGAGCACAAGTGGGATGAGGGTTCCCAACAGGGCAGCCATAAACAGGTTGAAAAAAATGGCTGCTCCAAAGACCGCACCAATCTTCCATTTATCAAAAATCAGGTAAGAGGCGGCACTGGCAACCGCGCCGATGGCTAAGCCGCTTCCGATGCTCACCGCCAGCTCTTTAAACAGTACTTTCTTTGCCCGTTTCCATTCCAGGGTGCCCAGGACAATTTCCCGCACCATGATGGCAACCGATTGATTGCCCACCACACCGCCGAGGGCCGGGACAATATGCATCAATACAGCCAGTTGTATGAATTGCTCGATGGTGCCTTTGAATATTGCTACCACAACGGCGGATAAAGAGGTGGTAAGTAAACTCATAAAAAGCCAGGGCATTCGTTTTAGTAAAGATTTACCGGTAGTTAAATCAACGCTGTAGTCCTGGACACCGGCTAACTTATAAATATCTTCAGTGGCCTCCTCTTGAATAATATCGATAACGTCATCCACGGTAACTACACCCACCAGTTTGTAGTGCTCATCCACCACAGGAATGGCCAGCAGGTTATAATTGGCTACCACAGACGCCACTTCTTCCTGGTCCAAAAAGGCATCCACTTTATATACATCGGGATTCATGATTTCTTTCAGGGGCAGTTTTGCATTGACCAATATCAATTGTTTCAAGGAAACCACACCTTTGAGCCGTTCTTCATCATCGATCACATAGAGATAAAATGGCACTTCTACTTCCTCGCTGGCTAGCTGGATGGCGGTAATGGCATCCCCCACCGTAGTGGACTCATGGAGTGCCAGGAAATCCGTGGACATAATTCGACCCGCAGACTCTTCCGGGTAAGCCAGTTGTTCCTGGATGCCTGCCGAGTCTTCTTTTTTCATTTTGTTGAGGAGTTCAAGTCTGAGTTCCTCATCAAAGAGAGAAATAAGTGAAGCAGCATCATCAGACGATAACGCTTCCAGTATAGGTACAATCTGGTCTGTTTTCAGTCTTGAAAGAAGTTCCACAGCGATTTCAGGTTTGATTTCACTAATAATCTCTGCAAACTTGCTCATATCCAGTTTTCTGTCGATCATTAACTGGAGGATGATGGTTTGTTCCTGGGGGGTTAAGTGTTCGATCAAGGTAGCGATGTCTGCGTAATGGATTTTTGCCAGGGCGTTCCAGAGATGTCCCAGGGTTCTGAGCTTGATAAACTGTTTTGTAATTCGTAATAATTTTTCTAATGCTGCTTGTTTCATGTTAATACTTTAGCATATAACAGCAAAAAGTTCAATGTTCAGGCAACCATTAAATATTAACAATTAACTATTGATTATTGACAATTAAGTTACTTTATTTTTCCCGGCAAGATAAAGAGGATAATGATGCATTTACAGTCGATTCGGTCTTTTATTCTAAAAGCATCAACGATTGTTTTTTTACCCTTCCATCCTTCGGGAGGTTTTAGGTCGATATTGGCATATTTTTTTATTTTTTTGACTGTCCCTTGCTTCCTTTATTCAAAATGATCTCTGAGTAATAAAAAAGGTTGACAAACGGGGATGAATATTGCATATTAATCAGGAGGATATAAAAAAATGAGAAAAATGTTGACAGTCACGGTATCAGTTTTTATTATTTTTGGTTTGTTGATTAATTTCAGTTGTAAAGTGGGTAATGATGGAGAGGAACCCCCGGATGATAACACCTATACTCTTACAGTCTGGTTAGGAACAGGAGTGGAGGGAACCCCGGCAGCAGGTGATTACTCCTATAGGGAAGGCGAGTCTGTAAGCTATGAATACAGTTTAACCGTCGGTTATTCAGACCTGACTGTCACTTTAGACGGGCAAGAAGTTTCCGCAGCAGGAACGATCAATATGGACAGGAATCACAGCTTAAATGCTTCATCAGGAAGCAGTGCCGATTATTTTGTATCTATGAATGGAAATGATAATAACGACGGCAGCAGCGAAAATAGTCCCTTTAGAACTATAGCCAGGGCCTTCGAGGTGGTGCAGCCGGGTGAAACGATCTGTGTCTTAGCCGGGACTTATTATGAAAGTTTAACCCCTGAGAATATCGGCAGCAGCAGTGCTCCCATAACTCTAAAAGGCGAAGGAAACTCCACTGCACTGGATGGTAAGAATTCAACGATACAGGGTGGTAATCATTCAACCGTACTCGATGGCCAGAGGGAAAAGGCATTGGGCATCTGGTGCGAAAACTGTAAAAACCTGGTCTTTGAAAACCTGGAAATCCGCAATTATACCGATATCGGCATCGGTGCTTACCTGAGTTCGGACATTACCCTGCGAAATTTAAAGGTTCATAACAACGGCTTTGCCGTGCAACTTAAAGACTGGGAATTGGAGGGGTATGGAATCGATGTAGATGAGTGCAGCAATGTCTTTATCGCTGAGAACGAAGTGTATCAAAATGGTCCCAATCCCCAGACACTCGATATTTTAATGGGCACCGGGATCAACACCTTCGGTTGTACGAATTGTACTATTCGCAGCAACCGCTGCTACGAAAATATCGGGGGAGGCATGTTAGTAGAGGATGGAGTCAATGTCCTGGTAGAGGATAACGAAGTATTCGACAATGATCTTGATGCCTCGGTAGATGAGTGGTGGGACGGCGGCTTATGGGTCGACGGCGGGCATGATATTGTTATCAGGAACAATACCTTTTACGGGAACCTGGGACCGGGTATAGAGATCAGCGACGAAGACTTCCAGGAACCCTACGGTTATATCCTTGAAAACAACACCAGTTATGAAAACTACTACGGCATATTTATCTGGAATTTCGGTACCGATGATTGGCCCCCGGAAAATATCATTAAACGTTCCGGGAATCAATTTTATAATAACTCAAGAAAAGATATCTGGATCGTCGCCTGGTACTAGTATCGTATTTCATCCTGCTTTTTCCTGGTATAATTTTCCCATCATTCCATTTTTCCAATATTCCATCATTCCAATTGTGAGTGCAGTGAACTAAGTTCCAATTGATTATTGACAATTAAATCACTATATTTTCCCGGCAAGATAAAGGGGATAATGATGCATTTATAGTCGATTCGGTCTTTTTTTGCAAGGAAAAAAAGGCAAAAAGGTATTTTTCCTTACTCACCCACTTACCTCACTCAACTCACTCAACCAAATCCTAGACCTGGCAAAGGCGGAAGCCCAAAAAGTAGTAGCGAAAGGAGGGGTCAGCGTAGACACGAAAGGCGCAATGAATGTTAACTACTTCAACGAACCAGTAGCCGCTTCTTATCACGCGAAAGGAACCGCTTGTCGGTCCACGGGGGTTTTCACGTGGTGAGTTTTTATAATAATCGTCGCCATACCAATCATTACACCACTCCCAGAGATTGCCGGCCATATCCAGGAGTCCATAAGGAGATGCCCCTTTAGGAAACGAACCCGTATTCATAACCCGCCAGGGCAAAGGGGATATGGTGGTAATGAGCCATGCTCATTACGAAATGCTCATCAATTTAGTTGATTTGTACCAAAAATTGAACGAGGCTGAAACCCTGGATGCTTCCGGTGAACAAGGTATATCGCACCAGGAGATGATGAAGCGGCTGAAAGAACGGATAACATGAGTAGAGAATACAAAATCCGGTATTTAAAAACAGCAGAATGCGATCTTAAAAGGGATACCGCATGTTGGTAGTTGATAAATACCTGGTATTCTATGTAGTGAAAGATCAATCGAAAACAGTCCAGATTCGACGAATTCTTCATGGTGCCCGGAAATATGATTTTCTGTAAATTCTCCCCAAGTAAAAACCTCCGTGCGTTTAACCGCACAATAGTAACAATGCTTGGAATTTGTAATTTTTATAAGGTCGATTTTGGAAAGGTTGACAAATAGTAGAAATAATAATATCCTTTTAGTCGGAGGAAAAAAATGGATATCATCAGGGAAATTAGAGACATAGATTCAGATAAAATCATTATAAACGTGCCGAAACGATTCAGGAGCAGAAAAGTAGAAATACTTGTCCTTCCTTTAGAAAAATTCGGAGATGAAGAAGGTGAAACCATATCAGAAGATTTGAAAAGTGAAGAGCCAAACACCAGTGGATTGTGTGGATTATGGCAAGATGAAAGAAAACCTGAAGAGATAATAAATGATATTTACTCCCATAGAACTGGATTCGGAGATCGGAAGATTGAATTATGAAATACTTACTTGATACGGATATCTGTATATACTGGCTGAGATGATGCTGATTTGTTTATTGCTTGTTGTGCAATGGAATATGATCTTATATTGGTCACCAACAATGAGAAACATTTTTCACGAATAAAAAATTTGAAAATTGAAAACTGGACAACATCATAACATAAATATTTCGCTGTCACCCGGCTTCTGCTTCCATCTCTTTCAGTTTCGGGATCATCTTCTTGATATATCGCTGCATAAACTCCTTATTCAGGTCCGGGTATTTATGCAAGTAATAAAAAAACAAGCGAAACGCCGCGTCCAGGTCTTTTTCCAGTACATCCCGGTCACCGTTGAATACCTCCTGCCAATCGTCAAGGTTTTCTCTTACCGTACCGACGATGTGGTTGCTGGACAGCCGCACAAATTGCAGGTCAACTTTTTTGTCTACTTCTTTGGATTGAAGCGCTTTTATAGTGATGACCATATCCGGGTCCACCGGGAAAGACGCGGTGATTCTCCGGATAATATCCCGGGGTACCACGTTATAATAAGGTTCATAAGGAGGGGGCCAGGGGCTGAGAATGGTTATTCCCCAATCCCACAGGCGAAACCGGGTCAACTCAAACCAATAAAGCGGTGGATACTCCTCTTCACCGGCCTCTTCCTGTTGGTCGCGAATACGTATAAACAACTCCTCGTTATACTTATCCTCCTTTTTCTTATACTCGACAGCGTATTTGTTTAATGTACCGTTTTTTACATCATCTACTTTTAATCGCAGGTATCTATTGAATTCCGGTATTTTCACCAGTTCGATCAGTGTATAAAGGTTTACATCATTGGTCTCGTCTATTTCCTGCATGTTTTCCTCCGTTTTTTTGTTCGGCCTCCATCTGCTTTAATTGAGGCAGCATGTTGGTAAGAAAGTCCTGTATAAATTCTTTACTTAGATCGGGAAATTTCCGCACATAATCGAAAAACACCCGGTAAGCCATTTCCAGGTCCCCTTCTAAGGAGACGCCCCGCTTTTTCCCTTTGTTTTTCCGAACCTCAGCGGTTTGTTTAACCGTACCGAACATGTGTATAGGGGAAAACTTGACAAATTGGAGATCGACTTTTTTATTTAAGGACTTTGAATGAACCGCTTTCATGGTTATTACTTTATCCGGGTTGACCAGGGTATGAGCCATCCCGTCGATAACGTCCCTGGGCAAAACCTGGTAATAGTGCATATGCGAAGGGGGATTCGGATCGATATAGGTCATCCGCCACTGCCATTCATCGAACTGCGTCAACTCGAACCAGTAAAACCCGTCGCTGCCTTCGCTGTCGCCTTCCCCGGGGTTAAGGTCTTCGAAAAGCGACTGGTAATAGTATTTCTTCTTGCTTTCATAATCCAGGATGCAGGGGCTGAACGTGCCTCTTTTCAGCTCTTCCAATGCCGATTCGATGATTTTATTAACCTCCGGGATGTGTACCAGGGAGATCAGTTCATAAATGCTAATATTCTTGCTCACATCTTTATACATTGCAACCTCCGTTGTTATTTAATACGTCGGAATTTCAAAAAAGTTTCCCTTTTTTTAATCTTTTTCAACGCCGCCGTAATGCTCCTTGATAAAACCCTTATTCTTGACTTTGTATTCCGTAAAAAAACTGAGAACAGCGTATAACGCCGGGGGTACCCGGGAAAGATAGCGTAATAATTCTTCCACTTCTTCCTGGTATTTCCCGAAATCCAGGTTCATCTGTTCTTCTTTGGAGGGCCTGAACATGCGACCTTCACTGCAAAACACGTAATTTAGACTGATATTATGCCGGTCGTGCAAATGTTTTAGAAATTTGCCTGTGGGTAGTTTGAAGCCTCTCTCGAAATCGGAAATATAACTGCGGGAAATCCCGGTTTCTTTGCTCATGGCATCCAGGGTCATATTCAGCCGCTCCCTGATGGCTTTTATTTGCAGCCCCATATCCCTGTACCTTGCTTCCCTCATTTAAGCCCTCCGTATGCTATAAAAAACATTTTATCTTTTTTAATCGCCAACACCTCGCAAAATAACGAAAATTTCTGATGATCTTAACACAACAGCATATTATACATAAAAATCCACCACATTTCAACCCATTTTCCAAAAACCTGGATTCTGTCTCTATTTTTTGCCACGAAGACACCAAGGCACGAAGAGGGTGTAGATGAATTTTAATTTTGTAAAAAAATTTTTTTCGTGTGCCTTTGTGTCATGGTGCCTTAGTGGCTTAATAAAAAAAAATTTTTTTATGCTATTTTTATTAAATAGGACTTGACAGAACCCACCGAGCATGATATAAGTTTAGCATGGAAGATAAAGTGAGTTATTTTGATATGTATGGCGTCGAAAGTACTGCAAATTGTGAGAAAATCCACATGTATGGCGGACAGAATATTACTAGATTCCCCGAAAAGTTCTTTTTCGCTCTGTATGGAGCAAATCGGTCTCTATGCTTGCGGGTCCGGTCAACCGTCCCGGGAACAAACGGTCATAGAGGGAATGAGTGGAAAGATAAAAGTGTGGTCAAATCAGTTTTCAAAGAACACTGTGCAAGTGGGACAGATGGCCCTGTCTCAAAAAAAAATGGAAATGTTCCGCTAAAAAATCCAATTGTCCCGGTAAAGAACCGGTATGGATATCGCCAAAAGAGATGTGTTCATCTCACGAATAAAAATAAAAATCTAACCTAAGGAGGTATAAATTATGAGTACTAAAGAGGATTATGATGCAAAAGTTGCGATCATTACGGCTATTGGGGATGATCAAGTCAAAGTCCCCAATAACATTCCCGTGGATGTGTACATCCAGGAAGCAGAAAATCTTTATCATTGGTGCCAGGAGGATCAAGCGGAACTGACCGCTAAAGGATTTGACTGGCTGCTGGCGGATGATCTGCCCGTTCGTTCCGGTGCCTTAAGGGAAGCGGAATCGCTGTGGAATCTCGAACGATTTACCCGTGAGGAAGCGGCAAGGCAGTGGGCGGAAGAGTCTCCAGCTGCTTATGAACTAAGAAATCAGCTTTTGCATGATTTTCGTTTTGCGTTCAGGAATGATACGGACCTTTCAGGAAAAGTCAGTGACATAGCAGAAGGAAGTAGCCATGCGGACATGCTCCAGGATTTAAACGATCTGAGCGTGCTTGGCAAGGAGAACCTGGACTTACTGGCTGCTATTAACTTCGATGTGTCTCTTCTTGACCAGGCGGCTCAAGTCGCTGATGAAAAGGCCGTACTGCTGGCTGTGGCCACCGGTGAAAGGATCGAATACAGTGAAGCCAAAAAGATTCGCGATCAGGCTTATACACACCTGAAAGAAGCCGTCGACGAAATCTATTCTTATGGTCAATATGTATTCTGGCATGATGATGATCGTCTAAAAGGGTATAGAAGTAACTATCTAAGAAGAAAAAGAACAAAGAAATCACCGGAACCAACCACACCTGATGCACCATCCGCACCGGAAGTGAAGAGCCAGTAAATGTTGACTAACAGCGGATAAAAACGCTGTACCAACAGGTCCCCCTTGCCCAGCAAGGGGGGCCTGTCCGTACGAAGGGGGGCAAACACCGTACGAAATATATCAAAATCCCGTAGGAAAGTAGTAAAAATACCGCAGGAACATGGTCGAATGGCATACGAAAGCAGTCATAGTCCCGTACGAATGGAGGTAAATTGCCGTACGAGGGGGCCTAACTCACGTAGAAAGGGGTCAAACTTCCATATGAAGGGAGTAAAAATGATATGGGATAGTAGTAAAAATTGCGTAAGGAGGTAGTAAAATTGCGTAGGAAGGGGGTCATTTCCCTGTAGGAAAGTGAAAAACACCCCGTAGGAAGAGGTAAAATTCTCGTAGGTGGGGATAGGAACGCCGAGGGGAGGTAGTAAAAATTGAGTGTGCAGGCAACAAATTTAAGCAGGAAGGGGTTAGATTGCGTATGGAAAGGATTAAATCCCCATAGGAAAAAGGGAAAAAAAGGACATGCAAGAAAAAACAGAGTTATAATATGGTGCCCTTCGGGCAAGATTTTTATGTGTGGTGGCGAAAGAGGGATCCTCAAAAAAACTTTTTTTCATGAATTATGCTTGACATTTCATGAATTTTATATTATTAATAAACTTGTACCGGAGGAAATTATGGCTGTTTTACAGGTGCGTGATATAGATGACACCCTTTATGAAGCATTGAAAACATTGGCAAAAAAAGAGCGCCGCTCAATAAGCCAGGAAGTGATTATGATGATCGAATCATATATTAGTAACCCTAAAACCACTTCAGTTGATTCAACCGAAGAATTTTTAAATTTGTCGTGGATAAGTGATGAATCTGCAGATGAAATAATAAGCGACTTGCGAAAACAAAGAAAAAATAGCAAGCGATTTGAGAATCATAATGATCTATTTGATTGATACAGACATAGTAATATACAGTCTCAAGAATCAATCCACCGTCAAATACAATTTTCGTAAACACGCAAATGATCCCAAAATGATATCAGTGATAACATATGGTGAACTGATACACGGGGCAAAAAAATCAAGGGATCATCAAAAAAACACAGCAACAGTTCACCGAATTTCAGAACTGTTTCCTGTTGTAGACGTAACAAAATCGATAATGGAGACTTTTGCCGATATCAAAACGGTTCTCCAAAGACAGGGAAATATTATCGATGACATGGATTTAATTATTGCCGCAACTGCAATCACAATGAATTATACGTTGGTGACGAATAATGAGAAGCACTTTTCGAGGATTTCCGACTTACGTATAGAAAATTGGGCAGTCAAGTAGAATAAGGTGCCAGCTAAGTTATCCCCCTCTTTGTTTGGAATTTGGGATTTGTGATTTGGAATTTCCGGACAAGCCAGGAGCCTTTTTGGCGCCAGCTTGTCCGGCTTGTAGACAGGCCAGAAAGCCCCAAAGCCGTTTTACTCCCAATTCATTGAAAGTTTGCGGTTCTGACGGGCACAATCTGTTAGATATAAGTTTATTAAATTCTGATAAGGAATATCCATCTCTGAAGCCAATCGCTTAAAATAACCGATGGTATCAGCGTCTATTCGAATGGTTATCTGTTTCTTAAGTTTCTTTGTATAAGGATTTTTGATTGAATCTGAAAAATCATATTCTTCTCTCATTTTAGAAACTCCTCATATTGTTTACGTTCTTTTTTGGATGCTTTTCGCGCAGATATAATTCTTATTAGATTATTATCTTCATTATAGCAGTGAACCACAACCAACAGACGAAAACTAATACTTAAACCCATCATTATAAATCGCTCTTCTTCTAGAGAATGGTCGGGATCATATATCAAGCGAGCATTTGCGTCATTCAATACTGTTTTAGCCTCAGAAAAGGAGATGCCATGTTTTTTCTGATTTGCTTTGTCTTTTCTTGCGTCCCATGTAAACCTGATAGCATCCATAATTATGATATAATTATAATATAACTTTAATCTTTTTTCAAGTTCCTTCTTTTCTTTTTTTATTTTCGTGTGCCACCTACTTCGGGAAGAAGGAACATGCAAGGAAATCTCTAATAAAAAGTTTTGTGGGGGTCCAGGGGGTGGTTTTTCAAAAGAACCCCCTGGTCGCCGAAGGCAGAAGGAAAAAAGGGCCATACAAGAAAATAAAAAATCTCTTGACAATTATTCTCACATTTATTATGATTACCTCTTGGAGAGTAATTCATAGGAAACGAAGATCGCAACTTCAAACAAACAGTGACAAATATCATTACTTTTGTCTCTTCTTTGTTGGTCTTTATCGCCGGTCTTTTTGGGGCGATTAAAAATGTGGGAGGCTTAGGAATGTTTGCGATCATTATTGCTGCTTTCGGCTTAAGCTGGTTTGCCTTTTTGCTCTATCGTTTTTTCAAACGCAAAAAACACAGACGCCGCAAGCTCCATATAGGTAAAGAGCCGGGAGATACAGGTTTCAATGAAGCGTTGTCCTACACCACCAACGACGCCCATCGTTTCTATGGCAGGCAGAACGATACCTTTAATATCATGAATCAAATCACCAGGGAGGATTATCGCCTGGGGGTGTTGCACGGCGAAAGCGGGGTAGGTAAAACCTCTATTATCCAGGCCGGCCTGATCCCGGAATTAAAAAAGAAAGATATCCTATGGGCATATATCTCTTTCAATAATCTGCCCGGAGATACGGAAACATCCGAAGCCTTGCTGGAATTTTTGCTCCGGCAGTTGAGCAGGGCTTATGAACTCCCGAAATGTAAAAACCTGGAAGATATTACAAAAAGGCTGGCAAAAAAACAAGCTGGCTTCAGTGTTGTTTTCTTAGACCAATTTGAACAAATTTTCGACCGGACAGATGAATCTGCCCGGCAGGATTTTGCTCAATATCTAGAACAATTCTGCCTATCCAACGACAGGTTAAAAATTGTGGTGATTGTGCGGGGAGATTATTTCGACCGTGTTTACAATATGTTTCAGCAGTTGGAACGCAAGGCCATTTCTTATTTATATAGATTCAACTTGCCGCAGGCCAGGGAAGTGATCCGCAAATCCGCGGGTTATGAAGAAAATTTACATGAAACTCAACCGGATGATCCGCTGCTGGCCTTTGAAGATGATATCCTGGATGATCTTAAAGACATGGACCAACGGGTTCACCCTGTGGAGCTTTCTTTGATCTGTTCCACCATGATGAAAGTAAATGGCAAATTGGACCGCCATGCCTATTTGGAAGAAGGGAAAAAACAGGGGTGGTTGAACCGTTACCTGGACGATGTGTTAAAAGGACAGCCGCAGAAAGAATCGTTGCAACTGCTCAGCAGTCTTATTCATATGGATAAAGCAGCCACATTGACGGCAAAAGAGGTTTCTCAACGGGCGGGTTTGAACCTGGTGGAAACGCGCAGGTTGTTGGAGGATTTCCAGCAAAGCCGGTTGATCGTGGCAGATGTAATCGAGGGGGAAAAGGAAGAGAAAACGTATCGCCTGGCACACGAATACTTGATCGCTTCCATCCGTATCAGGGTCGGCGATGTGGAGACACCGGTGCAAAAGTACAGCCGGTTATTAGAAACCCGGGCCAACAGCTGGGAACAAGAAAATCGTAATCCTCACCATTTATTAAGAGGAAAAAGTCTATTAAAGATTCGTTTTCAGTTGAGGAAGCACCTGGGTTGGAATATGGACCCGCTAAAGAAGGTTTTTGTACACAAAAGCTTCTCCCGGTATCTCATTGTGACGGTGTCTTCCTTAGTGATTATTTCAGCCCTGTTAACTGGCTTCTTTTTCACCGTACACTCCCTCAGTGAAAGAAGCAGGTTGAAGGAATACCTTTCAGTATTGAAATATAAATATGAAGATGACTTACCGGATATTGAAGAACTTCTGAGGCTTTCCAGAGAATCCATAGATTTTAAGATAAAAGTACTGAAAGAGTTATTGGCAGTAGACAATAAAGACTTGTACAATGACGGGATCATGCCGGTGCTTTATCACACCTTGATCGGCATATCAATGGAAAATAGAGACAAAGTAATGGATTATGCCCTGAGTCATATATTTCCTGGAAATGTAGGCAAGTTGAAGTGGCTTTTTACCAGGGAAAACATGTCCCCTGCCAAAAAACTCCATGTTCAAAAGAAGCTCATCGATATGTTGGGGAAAACCAAAAATTCTTCTTATCGAGTATCTATTGTTGAGGAACTGGGAAATATCGGGAGTGAAAAAGCCGTTGCCCCATTAATAGAACTCTTGAAAGACTCGGTGTTTCCCGTCAGATATACTGTCAGGGAGGCGCTGGAAAAGATCTGCCTCAAAAGTGAAAAGGCCCTTGACACATTAATAGGTCTCTTAAAAGACCCAAATATAAACGATAACATCAAATGCAGTGTAGCCTATGCGCTTGGAAAGATCGGCCTCAAAAGTGAAAAAGCCGTAGACCCATTAATAGAACTCTTAAAAGACCCAGATAATTATGTAAAAAGTAGTGCCGCAGAAGCACTGGGAAAGATCGGAAATTCCGCAAAAGATGCTTTACCTGGATTAAAACAATTATATGAAAAAGAAAAAGACATTCAATTAAGGTTCTATTCTCTCCGGGCCTTGCTGAAGATCGCTTCTTCTAATAAGGAGTATTTAGCAATAATGATTGAAGAGTTACTGCCTCATCCCTTAGTTGTAAGTGAAAAAGCGCTTAGTTGGGTTGAGGATATAAAAACATCCATTCTAAAAACCATCGGCGAAGTGGCAGTCAAAGATGAGGAAGGGAAGAAGGTAGTCGGGAAGAACCTGGATTTTGACGGCAATATGTGGACCATGCTGGAATGGTGGAAAACGTACAAGAAAAAGAAATAGCCACTTCGTGCTCCTTCGTGTCCTTCGTGGCTATAATTTTCGCCGAAGCGTAACCTTGTATTTTGTCCACATTG
>WVZO01000332.1 GCA_011772425.1 Candidatus Aminicenantota bacterium | reverse complement strand
ACCCCTCATGGGGTGCTCCTCCTCCTACTCGACGACTTTTTTCACAGAAAATTTCTACGTGTCTACGCACCGTTTCTACGCATCGTTCCCTGTCCAGAAAAAAAGGAAAGTGAATATGATTTCATGCTTTTTTATGCTACAATGAAATAAAATGTAAAAGGAGGTTTTAAACATGCATAACATACAGTATGGGGATCCATTGACGACAAAAGCCGTAAAGGTAACAATTTTCATATTCATCAGTTTATCAATCTTTTTTCATTTGCTGTACGTACCACTTCAGGCAAACGAATGTGAAAGTCCAAGAAAATCCAATATAGCAACCTTTTCAATAGCAGCTTGCGATCCCTCGGCAGGCGAAATCGGAGTGGCGGTGGCATCCCGTTTCTTTGCCGTGGGGCATGTGGTGCCCTGGGCAAAAGCCGGTGTTGGTGCAGTAGCCACTCAATCTTTTGTGAATACCTCTTTTGGCTGGCGGGGGTTGGAATTGCTGGAAATGGGACTTACTCCCGATGAAATAGTCAACGTCCTGACCAGGAGTGATAAAAACCCTGAACAGCGTCAATTTGGAATTGTATCCGCGGATGGTAAATCAGCCACTTTTACCGGGGAAAAATGCCTGGCATGGGCTGGGGGCAGAAATGGTCCCAATTATGCCATCCAGGGCAATATACTGGCCGGGGAAGCAGTGGTTACTGCCATGGAAAAAGCCTTTCTTAATACCAAAGGAACATTGGCCGAACGTCTCTATGCTGCGCTGCTGGCCGGGGAAAAAAACGGCGGCGACTCCCGGGGAAAACAATCCGCAGCCCTGCTGGTGGTTAAAGAGAACGCCGGATACGGTGGTTACACCGACCGGGCCATTGATATCCGTGTTGATGACCATGCCGAACCTTTCAAAGAACTGGGCCGCCTGCTGGAGTATGCCCAAATGAATTACAGTTGGAACCAGGGGTGGACGTTGTTTACTCAAAAAAAATTCACAGCCGCCCTGCCCCATATGGAACGGACAGCCGAGATGGCACCGGCAAATGCAGAAGTATTTTATGACCTGTGCGTGATTCGCCTGGCTGCCGGTCATAAGGAAAAGGCACTCCAGGCATTGAAAAAAGCACTGCAATTGAATCCAAAATTGAAAAACCAGGCCAGGAACGACAACGATCTGGAAAAACTCAGGAAGAATCCGGAATTTATACGCTTAACCAAAGGGGGTGGCACCCCCAACCCAAAAAGGCCCTGAGGGCCATATCGAAGGTTTCCTTAAATGAATCGCTCCGTTAGTAAACACCGATAGATCATAATTCAGTGTACATTCACAGGAATTTGCTGCCTGGTGGGTTGGGGAAACCTTCAACTCTAATACAGTAAAGGGAACTTTCCGGTGAGAGAATTCGTTTAGTTCTTTTAAAGGAGGTTCACATGAACTTAAATTTAAAACAGAAAATGCTGGTAATGGGAACAGCTTTTGTTTTTATCTTTTCTCTCTCTTTCCTTTGTGCGAACGCCCGGAAAGTGGCCGCAATAAAGGACGTGGTTAAACCGGATATGATGGTAGTAAAAAACGATAAACTATATGTCCTGGAACGAACATCTATTTTTATCTATTCACTAAAGGATTTCCAGTTGATAAAAAAATTCGGCAGAGAAGGCGAAGGACCGAAAGAATTTATGGTGAGACCCTTCGGACCGCCAATGAGTCTCAGCTTTTATGAGGATTACCTGGTGGTGAACAGCAACAATAAAATCTCCTATTTCACCCTGGACGGAGACTATGTGAACGAAGTGAAAAGCCCGCCCAACGCTGTGTTTTTCCGGGTAAAACAGGGTTACCTGGGCATCGGCGCCGCCATGGGCGAAAACAATAGATTATATATCTGTTTCAGGCTCTTTAACCTGGATTTTCATGAACCCAAAATGCTGTACCAATCGGAAATTTCCCTGGGGCAAGGACTGGATTTCATCGTGCCCATGAATGCACTACATTATTACCCCATTTACAAAGATAAAATTTTTATCGTGGCCGGCAGAAAGGGATTTGTTATCGATTGCTTCGATTATACCGGCAAAAAATTGTTCAGTATCGATAAAAAGAATTATGAAAAAATAAAGGTGACGGAANNGCAAATTAAGAGCCATATCAAGTTCAAGGAATATTTCCCGGCCATAAAAGATATGGCTATCGATAATGATATGCTTTATGTGATTACCAATAAAAGGCGGAAAGAACAATGGGAATGCATCGTGATGGACTTTAAAGGAAAGGAGTTGAAGCGCGTCTTTGTGCCGCTGCAAGAATCCGAGCCTTATACGTATTACCCGCTGCCTTATACCATCAAAAAAGGCACATTTTATGCATTAATCGAGAACGAAGAAGAGGAAGCCTGGGAACTGCATGTAAAACGAATCAAATAAGAAGGATTTTTTTTACCACAGAGACACAGAGAGCACATACTCCGTGCCTCTGTGGTTAACAATGTTTTCTTGATTATCCCCTTTTGCTTCTTGCTTTTCCTTATACCTTCGTGCTTTTTACCGCATTGTAAATGCCTTCGTGTCTTCGTGGTGAAAAACAGCTTGACTTTCACCATTACTCAATATAACCCAGTTGTGACATTTTTCTCCTGATTTCTTTTTCTCCTTCCGGTGCCTTGAAAAATTGAAAATCCCGGAACCACGTATATATTTCATCTCCCACTTCCAGGTCCTGATCGAGAAAATCCTGCTTGCCTACACTGGATTCCAGGTAAATTCCATTGGCGCCGATATTAATATCGATCTTATAAAAATTTCCTCGATAATGAATGTGTTTGATGGTTCCCTTTAATGATGATGAAGTGCTGGTTTCCTTGTTTTTAGAAATAATAACATCTTCCGGTCTGACCAGGAGTACCACGGGTTCACTGCCTGAGGGCAGCGGGGACGGTGGGGAAATGGGGATAGGAATAATCGTATCCCCCAGGTAGATATGGTCGCCTTTTACACTGCCGGTAATAACGTTGGTTTGCCCGATAAAACTGGACACAAACTTGGTCTCGGGTTGTTCGTAAACTTCCCTGGCAGTGCCTATTTGTTCCACTTTTCCCCGGTTGATGACAATAATTTTATCGGCGATTTCAATGGCTTCTTTTTGGTCGTGGGTGACCAGGATGGTGGTAATGGCAATTTGATTATGAAGTTCCCGGAGCCAATTTGCCAGGTTATCACGCACTTTGGCATCCAGTGAACCGAAAGGTTCGTCCAACAGGAGTATTCGCGGTTCCGGTGCCAGGGCGCGGGCCAGGGCCACCCGCTGCCGCTGGCCCCCGGAAAGTTGAGAAGGGTAATGCCTCTCATAGCCCTGTAACTTTACCAGGTCAATCAACTGGGAAACCTTTTTTTCGATAACATGATTAAGCATCCTCCGTATCTTCATGCCAAAGGCAATATTTTTCTTTACGGTCATGTGTTTGAAAAGCGCATAATGCTGGAACACAAAACCAATATTTCGTTTCTGAGCCTGATAATGGGTGACATCTTCATCGGTGAGGAAAATATTCCCGCTCTCGGGTTTCTCCAGGCCGGCGATGATTCTTAAAATCGTGCTTTTGCCTGAGCCGCTGGGGCCTACCAGGACGGCCAATTCACCTTTATTGACCGTAAAACTCACATCATTCACTGCAATAAAATTACCAAACGTTTTGTTTATATGTTCCACTTGAATACCGCTCATCTCAGGTGACTCCCTTTTTTACTAATATTCTAATATTCTGTAAAAACGCGCAAAAAAAACGACGTTTTCCCGGGTGGTACCCTTCACATGTCATGAACGACTCCTATAGGTTGGGGACGCCGTCCCCTTTTTGTATAAAAATTGGATAAAACTGAGAATAACAAAGGAAAAAAACGCCAGGACAAGGGCAGCGGAGAATGCCCCGGCATAATTTAAATCGGTAAATTGATCGTGGATGCGTAAGGTCGCCGTTTGGGTTTTATTGATAATACTGCCGCTCACCACCAATACCGCGCCAAATTCACCGATAGAGCGGGCAATGGTTAGAGTGATGCCGTAAGTCAATCCCCATTTGATCGAGGGCAGCGTCACCCACCAGAAGGTCTGCCATCTATTGGCACCCAGGGTAGCTGCGGCTTCTTCTTGCTCCCTGCCGAATTCCCTCAGTATAGGCAGTATCTCCCTGACCACAAAGGGAAGAGTAACAAATAATGTGGCAATGATCATACCGGGGAGTGCATAGATTATTTTTATGTTCATACGTTCAAACCAACTACCGATCCAGCCATTGGGCCCGAATAATATGATGAACATAAACCCCGCTACCACCGGCGAAACCGCAAAAGGGAGATCAACCAGGCTTTCCAGGAGGAGTTTGCCTTTAAAATGCCTGTAAGCAAACACAACAGCCAAAACAATACCCAGGATGGTATTGATGATTACGGCGATTATGGTAATAATGAGAGTAAGCCAGAATGAATGAAGGGACGCCGGGGAACTTAAAGAGGTGACAAAGATGGCCAGCCCATTTTTAATGGTCTCTTTGATGATTCCATAAAGAGGAAATAGAATGAGTTGAGAAAACCATGCTATTACTGCGATGATCAGCAGCCACTTGCCGATGTTTTCCTTTATGATTTTCTGTTTCCATTTGGCGATAACATTAATACCGCCTGGTTTATGTCTAGCCTTCATATTTACTGTTCCATCGTTGGATCAGGTTAAGTATAACCAGGACCAGCAAAGAACTGGCCAGCAGGATCACACCCAATCCCAATGCGCCCTGGATATTGCTGCTTTCAATTTCCCCGTATATATAGACAGAACTCACTTGTGTTTTGAAGGGGATGTTGCCTGCCACAATGACAATAGAACCGAACTCACCCAACGCCCGGCTGAAGGAGAGAGCGGCACCAGTGAGGATGGCGGGCAATAGGGTTGGGAGTACCACTCGCTTAAATGTGCAAAATCGTGACGCTCCCAGTGTTTGAGCGGCTTCTTCCATATCCTTGTCCATCTCCATCAATACCGGCTGCACGGTCCGCACCACAAAAGGAAACGTAACAAATAACAATGCCAGGATAATACCCGGCTTATTATAAATAATCTCAATGCCGTGCCGGCCAAAGAATTGACCAAAACCACTGGTGGGACCATACAAGACCACTAGCATAATGCCCGTCACCACGGTAGGAATAGCAAAAGGAATATCCACCAGCGCGTTAATAATGTTCTTCAAGGGAAACCGGTACCGTACTAACACCCAGGCTGTGGCTGTGCCGGTTATGATATTGATCACCACCATAATAACAGCCACCAGGAAGGTCAATTTTAACGAATACAGGGCCTGGGGCTGGATAATTTGCTGCCATAAATGGGAAATACCTCCCTTAAACGCTTCTGTAGTAATAGCCACTATGGGGAGAATAACCAGTAAACCGATGTAAAAAAAACCACTGCTCCTGAGGATCACGTCACTATAACGGGTCCCTTGAGAGCGCCTTCTTTTATCTTTCATTGGCAAGTTCCCGGATGATCTGCGTCCATACCCCTTCAGGTCCGTAAATATCTTTACTCACGTTCTCCCATCCACCCAGGTAAGAGGTATCAAAGAGAAGTGGTGGTACGGGGTATTGGTTCTTAAATTCCTCTAAAATTTCTTCATCCACGGGTCTGAATCCATACCTGGCAAAACTGCGCTGGGCTTCTTTGCACATTACAAAATCCACAAAGGCTTCGGCTGCGATGCGGTTTCCATGTTTATCCACATTTTTATCCACAACAGCGATGGGATTCTCGATCAGCATAGTGGCATCAGGAATGATATAAGGAAAATCTTTACCCTGCTTTTGCCGCAGCAGGGCTTCGTTTTCATAGGTCAAAAGCACATCGCCGAAACCGTTTTCAAAGGTGGTGACAGAAGCGCGGCCGGATTTGTCCATCACTTTCACCCGCTTCTGAATTTTTTTTAAAAGTTCCCAGGCATAAACAGGGTCTTTTTCACCGTTTCTCTCCTCAGTGATTTTGAGACCGGCACCATAAATGGCATTCACACACCACATGGCACCACCGGAGGTCTTGGGACTGGGATAAATCACATCGATGGTTTCTCCGGTCAGATCATCCCAATTCTTGACCTGCTTAGGATTCCCGGGCCTGAAGGCCATAACAACAAGACTTCGTGTAACAAAACCGTTAAACGTTTTATTCTTCCAGTTGTGAGTAATCAAACCTCTGTTTTCCAGCCGTTTGATGTCCTGTTCAAGTGAGAGGGCTGCAATATCGGCCTCAAGACCCGCGGCTATGGTGCGAGATTGAGCGCCGGAGGCCATATAGGACTCCTGGAATATTACCGAACGTCCTGTTTTCTCTTTCCAATACGTCTTAAAGGCGGGAATGATCTCTCTTTGATAAACCTCTTTGGGCACGGTATAAGCGGCAAAGGTCAACGTGTCCACTTCTAACCGGTCCAACGCACTTTTTTCACTGCACCCGGGCATCAGCACCAGGAAGAGACAAAAAATCGAAACACCCGTTAAAACGTCTTTGAATTTAAAATTCCTCGTAGTTGCCATTGTAATTTTAACTCCTTATCTTTTTGTAATCTTATAATACTCTAATAGTAGTATCATTATAGTATTTTGTCAACAAAAAAGTTTAAATTTTTGCCTCCGGCGGCCCGTCAGCCAGGGGGGTGTTAGGTTCAATTATGAGTGATAAATGATGAATGATGAATGTTGAATGATGAAAGTGATGGGAAGAAGAAGGTAGGGGCCCAGACCCCCCGAAAAACGTTTATTACAAATACCCGAGATTTTTGAGTCGTTGGCGGATGGCGTCAATCTCTTTTTTTGATAAATCTTCCGTCTCTTCCAGCCCCGAGGAGATTAAATCTCTTAAAACGTAAACGACAAACTCATTGACGCTGCTAAAGCCGCTGCCCTTAATGACTGTTTTCAATTTGTCATAGATAGGTCTGGGTATCTTTAATGTCACTTTATCCTGTGCCATAGTACAATTTTATTTTCAATTGTTACTTTTGTCAAGCATATTTGCATTTTGACCATAATCGGGCTATAATAAATCGATGGTTACCATGAATCAAAAAAAACTGGCTCTTATCGGTCTTGACGGTGTATCATATGAACTTTTGAACGAATTTGCCCATAACGGTGTTATGCCCAACATAGGGAAATTAATCAAAAATAAGGGGATGGTACGTACAATCGCTCCCCTGCCGGAAATATCCCCGGTTTCCTGGACATCATTAATGACCGGTATGACCCCCGGCGAACATGGGGTCTTTGGTTATACGGAAATTAACCCGGTAGATTATTCATATATTTTTCCCCACTTTCCTTCTCTCCCGGTAAAAACCCTCTGGGAAGAACTTAAGAATGATAATCAATCCATCATTATCAATCTTCCCCATACCTATCCGGCCAGACCGCTGAAGGGCATCCTTGTCTCCGGGTTCGTTGCTGTTGATGCGAAAAAGGCGGTTTACCCGGGAAGAATTCTCCCTATCTTAAAAAAGATGAATTATAGGTTTGATCCTGATTTTTCTTTTATTCCCGATAAGAAGAAGGAATTCCTGGCAGACCTTAATCAAGTTCTCGAGACTCGCTGTCGATTTTTTCAGCGGATCAGCAAAGAAGATTGGAACCTGCTGGTTTTTGTCATCACGGAAACCGACCGGATCAATCATTTTTTTTATCATTCCCTGGCAAATAAAGATTCTCCCTATCATAAGGATTTCCTGTTATTTTATAAAAAAGTCGATGATATTGTCGGGGAAATAATTTCCCGGCTTGACGGCAAGGGAATTCCTTTTGTTGTGGTTTCAGATCATGGGTTTGTTCCTTTAAAAGAAGAGGTCTATTTATCTCAATATCTAAAAGAATGGGGATACTTGCACCTTAAAGGAGAAAACCCCGAAGACCTGGGAGCTATGGATGCTGGCTCAACCGCGTTTAGTCTCGATCCATCCCGGGTCTATATCCACTTGAAAGGAAAATATAAACGGGGGTGTGTCGCTAAAAAGGATTATAATAAATTCAGGAAGGAAATCAGGAAACGTTTTTTAGGATTGGAGATCGACAACAACCGGGTGTTATCTGCTGTATTTTTTAAAGAGGAGATTTATGCCGGGAAATACCTTGAAAAAGCACCTGACATTGTTTTGCTTGCCAATGATGGTTTTGATCTTAAATCAGGGTTGTTAAAAAAGAGTAAAACCGGGGTAACCGTTTTTGAAGGGATGCATTCCCGGCACAATGCTGTTTTAATCGATGCCTGCGGATTCTCTTTAAAGGATGGCACGACGATTTATAAAATCGGTGAACAGATAAAACGATTTTTTAATCCGTAAAAAACAGGCAGCCCCTCTCATATCACAATTTTTCATTTACTTTTCTATTTTCTCTTTTTTTCCTAAACAAAAGTTGGACTAAACCGCTTCGCGGTAAAACCAACACCGTGGTCTTTTCTTTATACAACTA
>WVZO01000294.1 GCA_011772425.1 Candidatus Aminicenantota bacterium | reverse complement strand
GGGCTTCCTATCCTATGAATTTTATACCCAATGCCATGGAAGAAAAAATGGTACGTACCCATCCTGAAAATGTGATTTTCCTTACTTGTGATGCATCCGGGGTATTGCCTCCCATTGCCCGGTTAGACAGGGATCATGCCATGTATCATTTTATCAGCGGCTACACCTCCAAGATCGCCGGTACGGAAATCGGTTTGGGAATAGAACCGGAAATCACTTTTAGTGCTTGTTTCGGTGCCCCCTTTATGGTGCATCATCCCTTTTACTATGCCAAGCTGCTTTCCGATAAAATCGAAAAGCACGGTGCCCGGTGCTGGCTGGTTAACACCGGCTGGGTGGGCGGAAAGTTCGGAGTGGGAAAACGTATCAGTATCCATCATACCCGGAATATGTTGAATGCTGCCCTTGAAGGCAAACTGGATAACCTGGAATACCGTAAAGACAAGCTGTTTGGTTTTGATGTTCCCCTGACCTGCCCTGATGTGCCGGAAGATGTGTTGAAACCCTCCACTGCCTGGGGCAATAAAAAGGAATACTGGATGAAATACGATGCCCTGGCGGCCCGGTTTATTGAAAACTTTAAAATCTATGCCAAAGATTGTCCCCCGGAAGTGATCGCAGCCGGACCCAGACGATTGACAAAAGACGAACTGTAGTACCAAATTACAAACAGTGCCCCTGATTGGTGGGGATCAGGTAGGCGTCAAAGTGTAAAAATTCGAAGCACGAAATACGAAATTCGAAACAAATCCAAATGACCAAAATTCAAATGACCAAAACAAAAAGAACCCGAAAGCATGGTATCATGCTGCTTTTGTTTTAGATTTTGAACATTTGAATTTTGGATTTGTTTGGTCTCTGCGCGATTTCGGATTTCGAATTTCGTGCTTTTAAAAAAATGACGAAGTCATGTGGCAGAGGTTTCGGGGGGTTGATTTTTTCAAGATTATAGAATAAAATCTAATCTAAACTTTTAATTTAAAATTTAACGTTAAAAGGAGATTAAAATGGCTAATGACGTTGTACAGAAAGCGATGGATCACTTTGCCCAATTGGTTAAAGAGCAATTAGAACGAGTCGAGACCATGAAAAAGGCAAAAAACTGGATCGACTACAGTACCCTCAAACCCATTATTATCGGAATAATTGGTGGTGATGGCATCGGTCCGTATATTGCAACGGAATCCCGCAGGATCCTGGAATATTTATTGCAGGAAGAAGAAAAAGCCGGGAAAGTCGAATTTCGCAACATTGAAGGCTTAACCATTGAAAAGCGTGCCGAAGTGGGAAAAGCCATCCCGGATGATGTTTTGGAAGAGATCAAAAAGTGTCATGTCACCTTAAAGGGCCCGACCACCACACCGCGTAAAGGTGATCCCTGGCCTAATATTGAAAGTGCCAATGTGGCCATGCGGCGGTATCTCGATTTATTTGCCAATGTGCGGCCGGTGCGGGTGCCAAAAGAAGGAATCGACTGGATCTTTTTCCGGGAAAACACCGAAGGGGCCTATGTCATGGGACGCAGGGGCATTGCTGTTACCGATGATTTGACCTTTGATTTTAAAGTCATCACCAAACAAGGTGCCGAACGAATTATCCGCATGGCATTTGAATATGCCCGGAAAAATAAAATCAACCGGGTGACCCTGGTGACCAAGGCAAATGTGATAAAAACCACGGATGGGAAATTCCTCGAAGTGGGATATAAAATAGCTGAAGAGTACCCGGAAATCGAATGTGATGATTGGTATATAGACATTATGACCGCCAAGTTGGTGGACCCCAAACGCAGGACCCAGTTCCGCGTATTGGCGCTGCCCAATTTATATGGTGATATTTTAACTGATGAAGCCGCCGAATTCCAGGGTGGTGTAGGTACAGCCGGAAGTGCCAATATCGGCAAACAGTATGCCATGTTTGAGGCCATTCATGGTTCCGCGCCTCGAATGGTGAAAGAAGGAAGGGCGCAGTATGCTGATCCTTGCAGTATGATTCGAGCTGCTGCTTTGCTTATGAACCATATAGGTTTCCAGGAGAGGGGCAGAAAACTGGAAATGGCATTAGACATATGTCAGCAGTACGAAAAGAGACTGGTGATTACCGGAAGGTCTAATGGAGCTACTGGCGAGGAATTTGGCAATTACCTCATGGAGACGATTGAACTTCCCAACCTGGAAGAAAAGTGGCAGAGTTACCAGGCTTAATGGCGTAGGCCCGCGGCGCGGCGCATAGCGTCGCCGAGGGCCTGGCCGCCGGAGGCAGAGATCAGACGGTCAGTTTAGACATTTGCTGTTTTTATTTCTTCTTTTGATAGGGGACACCTTTGCTGATCCAATCCGGGGCAGGTTTGCCTTTTAGATAGTGATCCAGGAACTCTTTCATCTTGATGGTGTAATCCAGTTTATTGGGGTATTTTTTCAAGTGATGGGGTTCGTCGTTGTATTGCAAAAAGATGCAATTCTTATTCAGTCGTCTCATGATGAGGTACAATTCAATGCCCTGGTACCAGGGAACCACTTCATCTTTATCACCGAACTGGATCAACAGGGGGGTATGAATACGGTCGGCAAAGAATACCGGGGAGTTTTCCATATAGAGGTGCGGTGCTTCAACCAGGCTGCGGCCGATGCGGCTCTGGTTTTTTTCATATTGGATTTGCCGGGCCAAACCGCTTCCCCAACGAATTCCGTTGTAAGCGCTGGTCATATTGGAGACCGGCGCACCGGCAATGGCTGCAGTAAAAATATTCGTCCGGGTAACGATAAAAGCTGTCTGGTAACCACTCCAGGAATGTCCGTGAAGACCAACGGCTTTGGGGTCGGCAATACCCAGGGAAATTAATTTTTGTACCCCCGGCACCACACACTTGACCGCAGCCAAACCAGGGCGCCCAACCTCAAACCGGATGTCCGGCAAAAAGATCACATAACCATGCCCCGCATAATACGGGAAACAGGGCCGAGGGTTGATTACCACCTGGTTAAACCTGTGAAGCCGCTGAGACATAAACCGGTAAAAATATACCAATACCGGGTAGCGTTTATTTTTGTCGTAATTTTCCGGCTTGATTACCACCCCTTGCAGCGGAATACCGTCAAGACTATTCCATTCGATCAATTCCGTCTTGCCCCATAAAAAATCAGCTCTTTGGGGATTAACATCCGAAACTTTTTGGGGGGAACTTAATTCCAGGTCGCTGACCCACAGGTCCGGGAACTCTTCGAAGTCCTCCCGTGTATAAAGAATCTGTTTGGCCTTTTTGGCCTTTTTCAGGAACCTGAACCACTTATCATCCTGTCCATTAATTAACTTCTTTACTCCCTTCTTCCCGACAACACAACTATAAAAAATCCTGTACTTCTTTTCATGGGAGTAGGCAGATAGTAATAATTTTTCCTTTTTTTTGAAAAATTTGGCCTCCGGGTCCAATTTAAGAACCCGGAAAGCGATTTTGTTTTTTCTACCGATTTCATCGGTTAAGCAGGTTGCTTCACCGGTGGAAGTAGAAAATTCCCAGATATCATACTTATCATAGATAAGCACTGACGCATCGTTTTTGGTCCACCCGGCCATACGGTAACCGGGAACATCCGACGGGTAGTCGTGGTCTTCGTTGTAAAAAGGGGTTTTAATGGATTTGGTCAGGTTCCTGGTCTTGCTCAAGCGGACATCATACAGATGCCAGTGTTTATCCTTATAAAAAAGGATAAATTGGCCGTGGAAGGAAAGGTAAACATCGTGATCATGACGGGTCAATATCTTTTTTCGTGTGCCGTTCCAGAGACTGACCAGGTAAACATCATTATACCAACCGTCCCAGGTAATCTCTCGTTGATAAGGGCGGTTGGACAATCCCAACGCATAGTTCGGATTTTCCGGTATTTGTAACATCGGCATTTCCTGGTCCGTCAACCGGACATAACGACTCTCTTTAAGGTGGTAAACCGCCGGGTAAACCCTGTTTTTGTATCTCTCCCATTGTTTTTTCTGGTTCGGGTTAATCAAAGGGTCCTGCCAGTGCCATATATCCACTCCACACTTTTTCAATATAGGATCGATATCATACAGGTCAATCTTCTCAGTTTCTTTATCGGTTCCTGGATTTTCTTTTTTCGGCTGCGGATGTGGGTGCGTCCATTTGAATTCATCCTCCGGTTTTAGACCAAAAAAAACCCGGCTTTCATCTTTGGTCCATGAGATTTTGTTTTCGCGAGGTATTAACCATCCCGGAGGTGTACTCTTTTTAGAAACCGCCAAATGCAATTTACTTTTTATACCATCCCATACCATTAAAGCGGAGGTGTAAGAATCATTTTGGTTACCGGTTTTAGCGGTTTCATCCGGTTTATCGGCGGTTGTGTATTTGGTTTTTTCATGTAATAAAAATGCCAGCCTGGACTTCTTTTTACTCCAGGAGAGATTACTGTATTTAGCCGTAGGCAGGGAGTGGATTTTTCTTTCAATATCTCCACTTTTATCCAGATCCCTGACATAGAGGCCGTTTTGAATACCTTCCTTATCTTTATTATAGATGGAATAGGCCAAGTAACGAGACGCCGGATCAAAAACAGAAGCACGCACCTCCTGGATACGTATTTCTTTGCCCGTGGGGAGGTGTCGGAGAACCATGGTGTAAGTTTCAATCTTTTGGTCATCTTTTTCTTCTTTCTTTTTTTTGCTTTCTTCCTCTTTCGTCTTTTTTTTATCTTTATCCTCCTTATCCTCTTTTTTCTCTTCGGGATAGAGGCGATAAAGCAGCCACATGGAATCATCAGAAAAGGAAAATCCTTTGACTTTCTCAACGGTGATGATTTTACCGGTGGAGGTCTCCAGCAAAGCCATCCCTGGTTTTGGTTTTTTCTTCTTGTTTGCTTTTTCCAGCTCTACTGCATCCGGTTGAACCACCGCGGCCGCCCAGCGACTGTCTTTGGTGATCACTGGTTTAGCTCCCCGTTCAATAGTATATGTTTTACCGGTGGCAATATAGGTGGCAATAACTTCACCGTTTCCCCGGTCCGGTTTGGTATTATAAACCACCCAATCTCCTTTCTCAGAAATGATGGGATCATGAATCTCTTTAAATTTCATGATATCCTGGAGACCTAAGGGTTTTTTATTGGCATCCGCCGTTAAAGGTGAAACAGATACCCATATAAAAACCATTATGAATATGGTGCAGACACCCGTTAAGCGCTTGATTCCATTAATCGAGTCACTGTTCATTCTTATATTCATTTTCATAAAGGAACCTCCTACTGGATGTTTTGGATTATTTTGTAATTTTGTATGATACACTATTCTCCATAATAATTCTACTCTTCACGGATTTTTTCAATTTTTTTGCCCCCGGCGGCCAAGGGGGCTCTTTTCGAGAAAACTGCCCCCCTGGACCCCCCGCAAAAGCTTTTTATATGCGGACAGTCACTGTACAATGCTTCATTTATCGTGCCCCATTATGAGCGTTGTAATCCGCTTCTTATTTGTTTTTGTAATTTTGGTCATTGTAATTTGGAATTTGTTTGGAATTTGGAATTTGGAATTTGGAATTTGGAATTTTCTTCATCTTCGTGCCTTCGTGCTTCGAATTTATATACTCTAACACATCCCTGGGGGATACCCTTCGTGGCTTCATTTGCCTGTATATATTGAAATGGTTCTAATTTTGCTATAAAATACGGTATGCTTAAAAATTCTATGATCAGTCGTTTTTCGGTAGAAGAAGTCAAACAGCTTGCCAGGGACTTGTATGATATTGATTGTTCCGTGGAAGTTGAATCGCTAGATAGTTACACCGATCAAAATTTCCTGCTTATTGAAAAAAAAGGAGATGAAGAAAACCGGTTTATATTCAAAATTGCCAATCCCAATGAAAACAAGGATATATTGGAAGCCCAGAACCTGGCCATGGAACACCTGGCTGCGC
>WVZO01000652.1 GCA_011772425.1 Candidatus Aminicenantota bacterium | reverse complement strand
TGAAGGTAAATTATAGCACCACAGCCCGCACCCTGTCACGCACACCTGCCGAAAGGACACGTATTAACGGCAGAGGTATTGAGATCGGTTCAGTGCAGTTTAAATGAAGGCCGTTCAGTGAGGAGCATTTGTAGGGAGATGGATTTAAAGCCAGATACAGTAAACAAAGCCATTCGTGACGGTCGTCTTTATCGAGTTGACAAAGAAAAAAAAACGATTCATCCTTAGAGTCAGAGTCAGAGTCAGAGTTTAAGAGCAAGAATGCCCGAACTGTAGAAGATGTTGAGGAGGTGTGCTTTGGCCGCAGCTGTACGAGGCATGAGGAAAGGTTTGCGGCTTCGATAGGGGAATTAACCGAAGCGGCAGTAAAATTTGAATGTTGCAGTGATATCAGTTTTGGAGGAGTGTTATTCTCCTTACCCGCTCTTTTGTCCAATGGTCTTTTGTACAAAAACGAAGATTATTTTCAACTTCCCTCCGGTTTCTATGGTTTGACGAGCCTATTGCTAATCCTTGCTTTTTTAGTGTTGCTGCGGGTGAAATCTTTAGAAGGAGTCCGTTATATGCCTCCGGGTGAGCTTGGTAAGCTTGTGGGGTTGGATCGCATCCCAGAAGTCAAGACCCTTCGGGAAAAAGTAGGTATATTGAAGGATAGTGATAATGTATCGTGCTGGCAGAATGATCTATCGCGTTATTGGATGGAGTCGTCTCCGGATTTATCCGGTTACCTTTATGTGGATGGTCATGTTCGGATTTATTTTGGTAAACGTAAACAGACGAAACTTCCCCGTCGTTATGTATCACGTGAGCGTTTATGTTTGCGTGGCATGACCGATTATTGGGTCAACGATGCGTTAGGTCAACCGTTCTTTGTTGTGACCACCGCTTTAACTTCCGGTCTTTTATCGATGCTGCGTAGAGATATTATTCCTCGTCTTTTGAAAGATGTGCCGAATCAACCGTCCTGTGAAGCGTTAGCTCGAGACAGCTATTTATACCGTTTTGTAATCATTTTTGACCGTGAAGGCTATAGTCCATCTTTCTTCGAGGAGATGTTCGTCACCCATCGGATTGCCTGTATAACTTACAAGAAGTATCCAGGAGATGATTGGCCGGCTGAAGAATTTGAAGAGAAGGAGGTGGTATTTAAGAATGGCGAAAAAGTGATGATGAAGCTTGCGGAACGCCGGTTAAACATATCCGAGACGTTTTGGTTAAGGGAAATCAGGAGGTTAAGTAAAAATGGGCATCAAACCTCGATACTATCAAGCAATTACAAATCTGAGCGCATTGAAATTGCCGCGGCCATGTTCCAGAGATGGACTCAGGAAAACTTTTTCAAATATATGCTTCAACACTATGGTATAGATAGACTTATCGAGTATGAAACCCAGCCGATATCTGAGACCGCCCTGGTGGTCAATCCCCAATACAGAGCAATAGATAGCCAAATCAGAAAGCGAAATTCAAAACTGACACGACTTCATGCAGAATTTGGCTCAAAGACACTTATTAATATTGACCAAGATAAAGACGTGCTGAGATACGAAAAACAAATGGCGGAGTTACAGGAGCAGATTGCTTTTGAGCAGAAGGCAATAAATGAGTTAAAGCAACAGCGCAAGTCATTGCCAAAACACATTTCAATTTCTCAATTATCTGAAGACGATAAATTCTCGCAACTGGCCATTGAGAAAAAACATTTTATAGATACAATTAAGATGATTGCCTACAGGGCGGAAACGGCCCTGGCAAACATCATTCGCCCCTATATGGCCAGAAAAGATGAAGCAAGGAGTCTGGTCAGGCAAATCTTTAATACTGAAATTAATTTAGTACCTGATCAGAAGAATAAGCAATTGACAGTAGAACTACATAATCTCGCAAGTGAATATTCTGATAATCTGGCAAAAATTATATGTAATGCCCTTAATGAGACTGAGGTCACATTTCCGGGAACGGATATGAAGCTTTTCTACAAAATGGTATCAGAAAAAAATCCTCGGAGTCAGGAGGTCTGATATTAAAATTGATAAAATGGCAACTATTATTAATAGCACTAAGCATCCCAGGACTTTAAGAATAAAAACTACCATGGTTTCCTCCTAATTTTATAAAAACTATCCTTTATCCTGTAGCAATATAAACAATTGAAAAAAAAAAGTCAATACTTTAGAAGGGTTTGTGCTTAGTGGAAAAAATTATCTTAAATGCAACCTTTGAAACGCCTGGAGCGTATTAATTCTTACCTTTTAAAAAAATGTCACTTATTAGTTGAAATACATTCACATCTAATATAAAATTACAATATGAATAAAAAAACCTTGAACAAATTTCGTCATATCCTGGTGGAACATCGGGATACCCTTGATACATGGCTAAAGTCGAATTCGGAAAGTAAAGAGGTGCATTTGGGTGGTGCCCCGGTTCAAGAGGTGGAGAAGGTGGTTTCCCAGCATACCGAAGCCCTTGAGCGCATCAATCGTGGTGAATTCGGGCAGTGCACCGAGTGCAGCGGTGACATAGAACCTGAACGTTTGGAACTTGATTTCACCACCTGCGTTTGCCTGGATCATTACTCCGAGTCTCAGTTACGGCTCCTGGAACGGGACCTTGAGTTGGCCGCCAAAGTTCAGCGGCAATTATTGCCACATGCTGTTCCTGTCCTGCCCGGTGTCCAGATAGCTGCCCATACCGAACCGGCCCAGGTGGTGGGCGGCGACTACTTCGATTTCTTTTCTTACCCGGATGGCTCTCAGGGTGTTGTTATCGCCGATGTGATGGGCAAGGGGCTTTCAGCGAGTATGCTGATGTCCAATCTACAGGCATCGCTGCGGATTCTCGGCCCCGAACATCCCGAACTGTATTCCCTTGCCAACCGTTTGAATGAATTGTTTCTCCACAATGTGAAGCTGATCAGTTTTATTTCAATGTTCCTGGTGCGAATCGACGAAAACGCGGGTATAGTACATTATTGCAATGCAGGTCATAACCCGGCCATCCGCTGGGAGGCTGCCTCCGGGACCATTCACTGGCTGAAACCCACCGGACCTGCCATCGGACTCACACGAAAGCCCTCTTTCAAGTTAAAGGAATTACCTTTTTCTTCAGGGGATATATTACTATTGTATACCGATGGCCTGGTGGAGGCACAAAATCCTGGGGATGATGAAGACAATGAATTTGGTAAAGAACGATTAGCAACCTATGTCAAAGAGCACTTTCATCAATCCGCAGATGTCTTTTTAGCCGGGCTGCGGGAGACGGTAAAGGATTTTGCCGGAGGATTTCACGATGATGTAACCCTGGTGGTCATAAAGAGTATATGAAACCGGAAACAGGTGACGGTGTTGACAGTGGGTTGGCCATTTTCTGGCCTTTCACTTTTCCTTTTTCACAAATTAAATCCATTCAATACCATAACTAGAAAAAAATTTCAACAATACCCGAGCGCCGCCGGTCCGCCGGAGGTAAAAATTTATGGGAAATGGTATCTTGAAAATACCAGCCAACTTTGTTATAATTTTACCCTAATTTGAACATATTAATGTCCTCGGTTGGAATAGAATGGCTAAAACAATCCATAATTAATGAGAGACATGAGAGGTTAGGTAAAATGCATGGGAAATTTTACAAATATCTGATAATAGAGAATCCCCAGCCAAACATTCTTTTTATGCCAATTTCAAAATAGGTAGAAAAAATGAAAAAAGTCGAAAAAACCAATATCGAGGACATCCTTCCTTTATCACCCCTGCAAGAAGGCATACTGTTTCATTACTTGAGAGACCCCAAAAGCGAGCACTACTTCGAACAATTATACCTGGAAATCGTTGGTATAAGTGAAATCGATATCAACCGTTTCCAACAGGCCTGGAACCACGTCATAAACACCAACGAAATGTTAAGAACATATTATAAATGGGATAAAGTGAAAAACCCATTACAAATTATCTTAAAGCAGCATTTCTTTAAGATCAGATATTATGACTTCTCAAATAAATTAGGCAAAAAGAACAGCGAAAAAAAGAATTTACTCGAAGAGGTAAAAACAACAGACAGAAGAGAGAAATTCGATTTGGGGGATGTGCCGTTCCGGGTAACGTTATGTAAAGTGGAGGAATATCGGTATCATTTGATTGTGAGCCATCATCATATTTTATATGACGGGTGGAGCAGTGGGACTCTTTTAACTGAGTTTTTCAACACATACGAAAATTTAGCCAGGGGAACCAAACCGGGGAAACCGGTTAAAGCCCAATTCAAAGAGTATATTAAGTGGCTTCAAAGCCAGGATAAGACGGCACAAGAGAGATTCTGGAAGGACTACCTGAAAGGCGTTGACATGCCAACGTCGTTTTTAATAAAAAAAGCAAAACCTGGGAAGCTTAAAGAAGCGAAGTCCAGGGGAGTTCGCCTTTCATCGGAGTTCTGTCAGCAACTGGAGTGTTTTGTTCAAGAAAAGAGATTAACCGCTGCTGCGGTGTTGTACAGTGCCTGGGGTTTATTGTTGAGAAAACACAGCCACAGTGAGGATGTGGTTTTTGGAACCACTGTATCGGGGAGGAATGCCCGGATTAAAGGTATCGAACACACCGTGGGATTATTTATAAACACGCTGCCGCTGCGACTCTCCCCCCACAGCAGCGCCAGCATCGAAACCCTCTTGGATACTACCCGACAGATGTTGAAAAAGAGAGAAGAGTATGAGCACACCTCACTGGCAGATATTGGAAAATGGTGCCTGACGGATACCAGGAGTGAGCTTTTTAACTCGGTTGTGGTGGTGGAAAATTATCCCCTGGACAATCAACTTCTCGACCAAAAACGCCCGTTGAGTATAATCTCCTACTCTATGTTCGAAATGACCCATTACGATTTATTTTTAGGCATCATATTAGACGATGAAATTGAAGTTAAATTTGGATATTGGAGCCATCTATTTGATGAAGAAACCGTGATTCAATTGTCCCGTCACTTTATCGGTATAGTAGAAGAAATGATTTCCAATCCTGGTAAACCCAAACAGGTTGGGGAAATCGACTTATTATCAGAATCTGAAAAAAAGCAAATTCTATACGAATTTAATGATACCAGTGTAGAATACCCAGGAGATAAAACCATTCATGAATGGTTTGAGGAACGAGTGAAACGGTCCCCGGAGGGGACAGCTTTAGTTGGCAGTTGGCAGTTGGCAGTTGGCAAGGAAGAAAGTAAACCGACAACTGCAAATATCACCTACAGGGAATTGAATGAAAAATCTAACCAATTGGCCCATTTGTTGCGCGAAAAAGGCATCGGTCCCGACAATATTGTGGGTATCATGGTTGACCGTTCCCTGGAGATGGTCATTGGTATTATGGGTATCTTAAAGGCAGGAGGTGCTTATTTACCGATAGACCCTAATTACCCCGGGGCACGTATTGGTTACCTACTGAAAGACAGCAATGCAAGGGTCTTGCTGGCTGCGCCAGCAGCTCAGGTTAAGGTTAAGGCTGAGGTTAAGGAAGAATCAATTGAGATAATCGATATTTCCAGTCTATCAGTACCCTCAACCTTAACCTTAACCTTAACCTTAACCTTAACCTTAACCTCAACCTCAACCTGCCAGGTTAGCCCTGCTAACCTGGCTTACGTCATTTATACTTCCGGCTCCACCGGAGAGCCTAAAGGAGTGTTGATCCGGCATGCATCCGCCGTGAATTTACTATTAACACTGGATAATATGTATCCGCTTCGGGAATCCGATGCGTATTTATTAAAAACGACTTACCTGTTTGATGTATCGGTATGCGAGATATTCGGCTGGTTTTGGGGTGGCGGCCGCCTGGTGGTATTGGAACCGGGGGGAGAAGGAGATCCCCTGTTGATACTCGATGCTATTGAGAGAGAGAAAATCACCCATATTAATTTTGTGCCTTCTATGTTCAATGTCTTTGTAGATATGCTGAACTCTCAAAATATAAGTAAATTATCTTCTTTAAGATATATCTTTTTAGCAGGAGAAGCCATTTGGCCTGATTATATCACCAAATTCAGGTCATTGGCAACCGATATCATCATCGATAATATCTATGGTCCTACGGAGGCTGCGGTTTATGCCAGTCAGTATCCCATTGCCAGTTGGGAGGGTGAGGGAAGCATTCCTATCGGTAAACCCATCGACAATGTAAATCTATATATTTTGGCCATTGAAGAGGAGCCCCGAATCGTGCTGCAGCCGGTGGGCATTCCCGGTGAACTATGTATATCGGGAGCGGGCCTGGCCAGGGGCTACTTAAACAACCCGGAATTAACCGCAAAGAAATTCCTGAATTTAACCGCGAAGACACGCGAAGACACGCAAAGTTTACTCCCCATTCACCCACTCACCCACTCACCTTACTCACCTATCTACAGGACTGGTGACCTGGTGCGGTGGTTGGCGGATGGGAATATTGAATACTTTGGCCGCATCGATCAGCAGGTAAAAGTTAGAGGTTTCAGGGTAGAGTTGGGTGAGATCGAACAGGAATTGTTAAAACACAGGGATATCGATGATACGGTGGTGATTCCCATGGAGTCGGACACCACCATCCAATCTCTGGCTGCTTATATCGTTTCGCAGCAGCCGTTAAATGTCTCCCTTTTGAAAGATCATCTGAGTCGTCGTTTACCCGCTTATATGATACCTGATTATTTCCATCACCTTGATGAAATTCCCCTAACAGCCACCGGGAAATTGGATCGAAAAAAGTTAACAGCCATGAGCCGGGAAATAAGACGGGCACAAAGGTATGTCTCACCCGGAACTCACCAGGAAAGAACAATTGCCGGAGCCTGGAAAGAGATATTAGGGAAAGAGCAGATAGGTATCCATGATAACTTCTTTGATGTAGGTGGTAATTCTTTATCCCTGATTCGTCTCAACAGCAAATTACGAATGCTTTTTAACAAAGAGATATCCATTGCCACCCTGCTGCGATTTACCACCATTGCATCTCAGGCGGCGTATTTTGCGGAGGGAAAGGGAGAAGAAGATAAAAGGGTAATTCCCGCGGTGCCGGAATCGAGGGAGAGAGAGATTGCCGTAATAGGGATGGCGGGCAGATTTCCCGGGGCTAAAAACATTGCCAGGTTTTGGGAGAATTTGAAGAACGGTGTGGAGTCTATGATCTTGTTTTCGGATGAGGAATTGCTGGAAGCGGGTGTTGAACCTGCGCTTTTAAATAATTCTAATTATGTGAAAGTAAGGGGTGTGCTGGAAGATGTAGAATACTTTGAAGCCGGTTTTTTTGGATATTCGCACCGGGAAGCGGAATTGATGGACCCCCAGTTCCGTCTTTTCCATGAATGCTGCTGGACAGCACTGGAGGATGCTGGTTATGTACCGGATTCTTTTGCCGGTTCCATTGGTTTGTATGCTGGTTCGTTGATGAATCCCTATTGGCTGGAGCGGGTATATGCGCAGGTAGAAGGTTATACGGAAGAAATTGGTGCGGCATCTTTGATTTTCCCTGATTATTTGTGTACCCGGATCGCATATAAACTTAATTTAAAAGGACCGGCGGTAACCGTGCAAACGACCTGTTCCACTTCACTGGTAGCGATTGTTACTGCTTCCCAGGCATTATTAAATGGTCTTTGCGATATGGCCTTGGCGGGAGGGGTATCGTTGTGGCTTCCCCAGAAGACCGGTTATGTCTACCAGGAGGGGATGCTCAGGTCGGCAGATGGTCATGTACGGACGTTCGATGCCCAGGCCCGTGGAACCAACGGTGGCAGCGGTGTGGGAATAGTGGTACTTAAGAGATTAAAAGAGGCGCTTGCAGATGAAGATAATATTTATGCAGTATTAAAAGGTTCTGCCATCAATAACGATGGTTTGGGAAAGGCCGGTTATACAGCACCCGGTGTCGAGGGTCAGGCAGCGGTGATACGTGCAGCCCAGCAGGCAGCCAATGTAGAACCTGAAACCATTGGTTATATCGAAGCGCACGGCACCGGCACCCGGCTGGGAGACCCGGTGGAAATCGAGGCATTAAAACTGGCATTCAATACAGATAAAAGAGGTTTTTGCGGGATTGGTTCGGTAAAGACCAATATTGGTCACCTGGATGCAGCGGCTGGTGTGGCAGGGTTTATTAAAACCGTGCTGGCCCTGAAACACCATCACATTCCCCCCAGTCTTCATTTCCAAACCCCTAACCCGGAGATTGATTTTGAAACCAGCCCCTTTTATGTGAATACCAAACCCAAAGCCTGGAATAATGAAAACAATAAGTATCCCCTGAGAGCGGGGGTCAGTTCTTTTGGAATCGGCGGCACCAATGCCCACGTCGTGCTGGAAGAATGGCCGGAGGTCCGATGGTCAGAAGGTCAGAGGTCAGAAGATCAGATAATTCTTCTTTCTGCTAGAACCCAGAGCGCACTGGATAAAATAACCCAAAACCTGGTTAATTATTTGAAGCAAAATACTGGTAATCCCGGTAATCCTGTAAATCTTGTAAATCTTAGTTACACATTACAGGTGGGACGAAAAGCATTCGCATACCGGAGAATGCTGGTATGTTCAAGCGTCGAAGAGGTTATCGAAGAGTTGTCAAACCCGGACTCTCGAAAAACTCATACGTTTTTTGCCAGGGAATCCCATCGCCCCGTGGTCTTTGTATTTTCCGGACTGGGCGCGCAATATGTAAAAATGGGCTGGGACTTGTACCGGACCCAGGCTGTTTTCCGGGAAGAGATGGACCGTTGTTTCCAAATCCTCGATTCCATGGGCCGCCGTAATATCAAAGAAATCCTATACCCGGAACTAGATGGTTCCTCTCCCTCTGAAGAAGAAAAAGAAAACCTTCAGGAGCAAATGAACCGCTTTGATAACACCCAGTTGGTGGTTTTTCTATTGGAATATGCCCTGGCCCGATTGTTGATCAACTGGGGAATAAAACCCCAGGCAATGATTGGTTATAGTTTTGGGGAATATACGGCGGCCTGTATTTCCGGCGTTATATCGCTGGAAGATGCAATACAATTAATTGCCATTAGAGGGGAATTAATCGGTGGACTGCCGGCAGGGGTGATGTTATCGGTTCCCCTTTCCCGCGGGGAAGTAAAACCATTCTTAGACAGTGATATATCCATTGCCATCGATAATGGAGCCGCTTGTATTGTTGCGGGTCCGGAAGAGAACATCGCGGACCTTGAGCAGCGGTTAAAAGAGAAAAAATACCTGTGCATGAGAGTGTCATCCTCCTATGCCATTCATTCCCGGATGATGGAGCCAATTGTAAAGGAATTCGAATCAGAGGTTCGCAAGGTTCGTTTATATCCCCCCCGGATTCCATACATTTCCAATGTTACCGGGTATTGGATTAAAGACCAGGAGGCGTTAGACCCTGTCCAGTGGGGCAGGCATTTGCGGGAAACCGTCTGTTTTGCCGATGGAATCATCGAGTTAAGCAAAGAACCCAATGTAATATTTGTAGAAATTGGTCCGGGCCGGGATTTAAGTACGTTAATCAGGCGTTTTATAGAAGAGAATCCGGAACAGCAAGTTCTTAACCCGGTGCGGCCTTCCTGGAAAAAGATATCTGATACCGCTTACCTGCTGAACAAAGTGGGATTCTTATGGCTTTACGGAGTTGAACCGGCATGGAAGAATCTTCACGGAAACCGTCGTAGACGGCGGTTGTCGTTACCCACATATCCTTTCGCAGGGCAGCGGTATCCGGTAGAAGACGGGGTGAAAGCAAGTGCAAGTCGCCGTTTAAAACCCGCCCGGGAGCAGTTTCCCCCCAGGTCAGTGGAAGCTCTGGAAGTACCGGAAATACCAGAAGTACCGGAAGTCCCTACACCTGGGAAATACCAACGTCCGGAATTGAGCGCTCCTTATGTCGAACCAAAAAGTGAAACCGAAAGAACCCTGGCTGCGATCTGGCAAAAATTCTTTGGAATTGGGCAGGTAGGAGCCCACGACGATTTCTTCGAGTTGGGCGGAGATTCTCTAAAAGTACTGGCCGCTGCCGCCAACATCCAACAACAATTAAAGGTAGAAGTACCGGTATCGGAATTTTTTAAAAATCCTACTGTAGAAAAACTGGCGACTTATATTGAAAAAGCGGAAAAGCAAGATTATTTCCACCTACAGGCGGTAGAAGCAAAAGAATACCATCGGGCCTCATCGGCTCAAAAGCGGCTTTTCTTTTTGAACCAATTGGAAAATATCGGTACCACTTATAACATGCCGGGGATTTTCAAGATAGTCGGCCGCGTGGACCTGGAGAGATTTGAAAATGCTCTCAGCGCATTAATCTCTCGCCATGAGAACCTGCGAACCTCGTTCCGATTCATCGACGATGATGTGGTGCAAATCGTTCATGATACGGACACCGTAGAATTTGAAATAGAGCGTTATCCTGGTGTCAGCGGGGATACGGTGCCTGGTCTCATAAACCATTTCATTCGACCTTTTGACCTGGCAAAACCTCCGTTACTGCGAGTTGGATTTGTCAATCTCGCAAACGCAATCGATGAATTCTTACTGCTGTTCGATATGCATCATATCATTGGCGACGGGGCTTCAATGAAAAACCTTGTGGATGACTTTACTGCACTGTATGAAACAAAGGAGCTCCTCCCTCTTCCTATTCAATATAAAGATTTCTCCCACTGGCAGAATCACTCATTGGAAAACGGTCAAATCAAAGCCCACGAAGAATATTGGCAGTATCTTTATTCGGATATCATTGAAATCCCCCGTTTAAATCTTCCCACCGACTATCCCCGGCCCAGTGTCATCAGTTTTGCAGGAAGTAGTTATGAATTCTGGCTGGACACCGAGAGTGCCGCTCGTTTCAGGGAACTGGCCGCAGAAAGCGGCGTCACTCTTTTCATGAATCTACTGGCAGCCTTTAACGTTCTCCTCAACAAATACACAGCCCAGGAAGATATCATCGTGGGATGTGGTGTTGCTGGTCGAAAACATACCGATTTGCAGCCTCTTATCGGTATGTTCGTCAATACCTTGGCTGTCCGCAATCACCCCCGGGGGGACACAACCTACCGCGAATTTTTAAACAACGTAAAAACTTCAACGGTAAGTGCCTTTGAAAACCAGGACGTACCGTTCGAAAACCTGGTGGAAAAATTAAACCTGGAGAGAGACCCTTCCCGGCATCCACTCTATGACGTCTTATTGGTGCTCCAGAATTTCGAAGAATCAAAAAAAACATTGAAAGACTTTACGTTGGAACCCTTTGTCTTTGAAAACAAAATTTCGAGATTTGACATGACGCTGTTTGCCTATGAAGTGGACGATAGGGTGTTCTTCTGCATGGAATACTCCACGGCCCTATTTAAGGAGGAAACCATCCGGCGGCTGGTCAATCATTTTATCACTCTCATCCGGCAGGTGAATGAAAATCCCGGCCTCCGTCTGGTGGAAATCGATATCCTCACAGAGGAGGAGACGTATCAATTACTCTATGATTTCAATCGAACCGATGGAGAATTTCCCAGGGATAAAACCATTCCCTTACTGTTTACCCACCAGGTTGAGAGAACCCCTGACCATATTGCTGTAGTGGGAGCCCACGAATTACAGGAAATTTCAATTACCTATCGTGAATTAAACAGGAAATCCAATCAATTAGCGCATTTTTTAAAAGAAAAAGGCATCCTGGCGGACGACATTATTGGAATTATGGTTGAACGTTCGCTAGAAATGATCATCGGCATATTGGGAATATTAAAGGCTGGCGCTGCTTATTTACCCATTGACCCGGAATATCCCCAGGTACGTATTGATTATATGTTGAAAGACAGCAATGCAAAGAACTTGCTGGCTGCGCCAGCAGCTCAGGTTAAGGTTGAGGTTAAGGTTAAGGAGGGATCTATCGAAGTAATCGATATTTTCAGAGGACTTTCTTCCTCAACCTCAACCTTAACCTCAACCTGCCAAATTGGCTCCGCCAATTTGGCTTACATCATCTATACCTCTGGTTCCACTGGCAAACCCAAAGGTGTAATGGTGGAACACCGCAGCGTTGTGAATATTATCACTGCTTTGCACCGGGACTACCCGGTACTGGAATCCGACACCTACCTGTTAAAAACCACCTATGTTTTTGATGTATCCGTGACAGAACTATTTGGATGGTTCTTAGACGGTGGAAAATTGGCTGTACTGGAAATGGGCGGTGAGAAAGACCCAGAGAAAATATTGGCTGCTGTAGAGAACCGCAGGGTAACGCATATCAATTTTGTTCCATCAATGTTTAACGCATTTTTGCAGGTGCTAACCCCTCGAAATATAAGGAAATTATACAGTCTGAAATATATTTTTTTAGCGGGTGAAGCTCTTATGCCAGAATTGGTTAATAAATTCAGGCGCCTAAATATAGGTATTGTACTGGAAAATATATATGGTCCCACAGAAGGGACGGTATATTCCAGTAATTACTCTTTGTCCGGGTGGAGTTGGGGCAGCAGTGTCCCCATTGGAAAGCCGATGCAGAATGTCCGGCTTTTCATTTTGGGCAAATGTGATTGTATACAGCCCATTGGTGTACCCGGGGAATTGTGTATATCAGGTGTTGGACTGGCACGAGGTTATTTGAATCGTCCGGAATTGACCGCAGAAAAGTTTGACCACGATTTATGGGATTTTCAGGATTCCCATGATGAGAAAAAGGAAAATTATCAAAAGTTTTTTGGGGGGTCCAGGGGGGCAATTTTACAAAAAAGCCCCCCTGGCCGCCGGAGGCTGTATAAAACCGGTGACCTGGTGCGGTGGCTGCCGGATGGGAATATCGAGTTCCTGGGGCGATTGGACCTTCAGGTAAAAATCCGGGGATTCCGCATCGAACCGGGGGAGATAGAGAACCGGCTGTTAAAGCATGAGCAGGTAAAGGAAGCGGTGGTAATCACCAGGGAGGACCGAACCAACGAAAAATATCTATGTGCTTATATTGTGCCCACTGCTTTAGATGTAGAAGCTTTTGACAATATCTCTGTTGAATTAAGGGAGTATTTATCCCAATCGCTGCCGGATTATATGATACCTGCTCATTTTGCCATACTGGAAAAAACTCCCCTGACAGCGGGAGGTAAAATAGACCGGAAAGCGCTTCGTGAGCCGGAAATCATCTCAGCAAGAGAGTACACTTACACTGCACCCCAGGATAGAATAGAAAAATCACTGGTAGAAATATGGTATCATATATTAGGAGTCGACAAAGAGCGGATTGGCATCGATGACAACTTTTTCCATCTCGGGGGCCATTCGTTAAAAGCCATCAGTTTAATCGCTAGAATACACAAAGAATTTTATATTAAACTGTCGATTTCAGAAGTATTTAAAATCCCCACCATCCGGGGATTGGCCCATTTTATCCAATCCACCGAGAAAACCCGTTATGACTTCATCGAACCAGTAGAAGAAAAAGAGTTCTATCCCTTATCCTCTATGCAAAAGCGATTGTATGTTCTCCAGCAAATGGATAATGAGAATACCGTTTACAATATGCCAGCCGTGGTGACCCTGGAAGGAAGCCTGGATGTCCAAAAGATGAAAAATGTCTTCTTCCGGTTGATTCAGCGCCATGAAAGTCTGAGAACTGCTTTTGAATTGATCGAGGGAGAGCCGATGCAGAGGATATGCAAAGAAAATTACAAATTCCAAATCACAAATTACAATCAAATTCCAAATCACAAATTACAAA